>JAAFHD010000267.1 GCA_013298245.1 Alphaproteobacteria bacterium | reverse complement strand
ATCATACCCGGCGAATGCGGCCCCAGCCCGCGTCTTCCTGCACCATGTGCGCCAGGCCGGATGCGGCCAGCATGGCTTCGGTTTCGCGCTCAGCTTCGGCGGCGACGGCCAGCACATCCAGATGCGGCACCACACGCTCGCGCATCAGGATCTGGCCATCCACCACCACGTCACGCACATCGGCGCCGGACGCGAAACACACCACGCGCCACACCGGCATGTTCGCCGGCGCCATATGCGGCGCGGTCATGTCCACGGTGATGATGTCGGCGCGCTTGCCCACTTCCAGCGCGCCGATATCGGGCATGTTCAGCGCGCGCGCGGCATCCACCGTGCACATTTCCAGCACGCGCCCGGGCGGCAACAGGTTGTCATCCGCCGCCGCGCGCTGCGCATAACGCCGCGCCATGAACATATGGCGGAACATGTCGGAGCTGCGGTCGGGCGCGGTCGCGTCACTGCCCAGCACGACGTTCACGCCAGCTTCCAGCAGGCGCACCACGGGGCAGAAACCGCGCACCGCCGCGATCGCCGATGGGTTGTGCACCACATGCGCGCCGCTCTCCGCGCAGGCCGCGATATCGGCGTCCGACAAATCCGTGCAGTGCGACAGGAAGGCGCGCGGCGACAAAAGCCCGAATTCCCGCGCCAGCGCGATCGACCCACCGCGATGCCCATCCTGATGGAACATCGCATCGTGTTCCGCCGCCAGGCGCAGCATCGCCGCGCCCTGTTCCGCGATCTCCGCGCGCCGCGCATGGTCATCGCGGAACACCGGCATCATCGTGCACAACGCCTGCCGCCCACGCCCGTGCCAGTCACGGAACAGCGCCGCCATCACTGCGTATTGCTGCGCCGCCGTCACGCCCGCGCCGTCATAGGCTTTCGGGAAGGGCGGGCGCGTATGCCCCACCGCCATCACGTCGCGGATGCCGATGCTGGCCACGCCCTCGCAATGCGCGGCGCCATGCTCGGGCGCGTCCACGCGCATGATGCAATCGCCGCCGCCCAGCACCGACACGCCCGTGGTGATGCCGAACATCAGGCGTTCCAGCGCCGCCAGCCGCGCCTCCGCGCGCCAGAAGGAAGGCGGGCTGGCGTGGGTGTAGACTTGGCCGCAGGCGTTGAACCAGGCCTGGCTGTCGCCACTGCCCATGGTCTTGATGAGGCCATGCCCGGCATGGCCATGCGCGTCGATCAGGCCGGGCATCACCACCTTGCCGCGGGCGTCGATCACCTGCGCCGCCTCGGCCGGCAATTCGGCACGCGGCCCGACCGCCTGGATGCGCCCGCCTGCAACCAGGACGGCCCCATCGGGAATGACGCGGCGCGCGCCGTCCATCGTGATGACAGTGCCGCCGGTGATGAGAAGATCGGTCATTTCCGCAGCGTCCAGCGCCCGCTGGCCTGGGTCAATCCATGGCCTGCACGCGGGGCAGGGCTGCCTTTCGTGCCTCGCGTAACGTTTTGCTAAAAAAAGGGGTTTACCCGCCTAGGCAAACCAGCGTATCCGCCGCGCCGTCATGCTCATGCAACGTAAATCCGCGGCGGCCCCCCAGCCGGCCGTCAAGACCAAGATCGCCGTCAACGACGCCCCCGATCAGGCCTCCACCCCGCGCAAGCTCGGCTTCAAGCCGGGCATGGTTTGCGCTGTCTTCGACCCGCCCAGCGGCTTCAAGCACGGCCTGCCGGCTGGCACCGCGGCCGAGCCCGAGCTGATCCTGGCCTTCGCGCCGGACCGCGCGAGCCTCTCACGCGTCGCGGCCAAGGCGCTGGACCATTATGGCGTGGGCGGGCGGCTGTGGTTTGCGTATCCGAAGAAGGGCGGCCCCGTGCGCTCGGACCTGGACCGCGACCATGGCTGGGAACCCTTGACCCAGGCGGGTTTCCTGCCCGTGGCGCAGGTTGCGCTGGATGCCACCTGGTCGGCGCTGCGCTTCCGCCTGCGCGAAGAAGTGCCGACACTGACGCGCAAGATGTAGGCGCCGCACGCCACACATGAAAACGGCCCGGAAGCAAGCACTTCCGGGCCGTTCGCGTTTTGGGGCGGGGTGCTTACCGCTTGATGTCCCAAGGCGCGCGCTCGGCCTCGCGATACGCCTGGCCATAGGTCAGGCCGATATCGCGCAGCATGCGCGGCTCCAGTTCGGCCAGTTCGGTGCGGGTGCGGTGCGCCTGCCACATCAGCTTGACGGTGGTCCACAGCCCGTTCGCGCGGGCGGGGATCGCCGTGGCGGTCCGCGTGGCGAGGGGATTGGTGGTCGCTGACATGGGAATGGCTCCTGTTGGTTGCATGTGCAGGACGCATATCGCAGACCGAAACCATTAAGGCTAACGACTAATCTTGACGCAGATCATCAGTTGGGCTGATGAATGCCCATGCTCACCATCCCGCCAGGCCTCGACCCCGATGTGCTGCGCGCCTTCGTCATGATCGCCGAAGGCACCAGCGTCACGCGCGCGGCTGAACGCGTGGGCCGCACCCAATCGGCCATCTCCATGCAGATGAAAAAGCTCGAGGAAGTGCTGGACACCAAGCTGCTCTGGCGCGCCGCCCGTGGCCTGCAACCGACGGAAAAGGGCATGTGGCTGCTGGAACGCGCGCGCACACTGCTGACCCTGCATGATGAAATCCACCAGGCTTTCCGCGCCGCGCCGCTGATCGGCCAGGTCCGCCTGGGCACACCCGACGACTATGCATTGCAATGGCTGCCCGGCGTGCTGGCGCGCTTCGCGCAACGCCACCCGGGCATTGAGGTGGACGTCGTCTGCCACAACAGCGAGGACCTGGCCCGCCGCTTCGAAGACGGCGCCCTGGACCTGACCCTGCTGACCGAGGGCCATGAACTGCCCGGCCAAACGGGCGAGGAAATCTGGCGCGGCCCGCTGCGCTGGGTCGGGCCCGCCTACAGCGCCCTGCCCCGCCGCGACCCGTCAGCGCTGGCCAAGCGCGACCCGCTGCCGCTGGCGCTGGCACATCCCGGCTGCACCTGGCGGGGTGCGGCGCTGAAGGCGCTCGGCATGGCCGGCCGCCAGGCGCGCGTGACCTATAACTCCGCGACCCAGACCGGGTGTTTCGCGGTGGCGCTGGCGGGGCTCGCGCTGACCGTCTCGACGCCGACGCGCCTGCCGTCGGGCTTGGCTTGGCTCGGTGCCGCCGACGGCCTGCCGCCGTTGCCCGATATGGGAATTTCGCTGTTCCGCGCGGAGATGACCGAGGCTCCGGCCGTCGATGCGCTGGCGGATGCCATCCGCGCCGGTTTCGCGGCCGGCGACGCGCCACTGTAACATCCGCATCGGAAGACTTGCCCGGCGCGGCGAAATATGGCGTAACGAGCCGAGACTTCTTGGGGGACTCCGTATGCGTTGGGGATTTGCGCTCGTTCTCGGGCTGATCATCGCCGTGCCCGCCACGGCACAAGCGTCGCGCCAGGACCAGGGTGCGCGCTCGCAATCGGCACGCACAGCGCCCGCAGCGCAAGCCCGTCCGCCCGCAGCGCGTCAAGCCGCAACCCCTGCACGACAAAGTGCCGCCCGACCGGCCGTCGCACCCGCGCGCAGCGCTGCTGCCGCGTCGCCGATTCGGCTGGTCGCGCATACCCGCGCCGTGCCGGCCCGCCAGTCCGATGCGCGCAGCAGCACCGCATTCCGCACCGCCGTTCCCTATGGCCATGGCGCGCGCGCCGCGGTGCAGCTGCGTGACCGCAGCGGCCGCGTGATCGCCGACCCGGCCGCCATGCGTTCCGTGGTGCGTGGCCAATCCGCACGCTTTGCCCAGCGTTGCACGGTCACCAATGGCCGGCGCAGCTGCACCGCCGCGCGCCAGGTCGCGTTCCGCTGGCAGGGCGGGCTGAACACGGCCAGCGGCAGCCAGTCGCAATGCCCGGATGGCACGATGGCGATGCTGGCACTGGGCCATGAGAACGTCTATCGCTGCGTTCCGTTCTGACGCTCTTGTCGTCGGGCGCCGCGCCCACTAGGTGATGCGGCGCCGCAGCAAATCAGAGCCATGACGACAGAACCCGCACCCGAAGCCACGCCCGAAGAACCGGCCGCCACGCCGACCGCCGAAGAAAGCATCACCGCGCTGGAAGCAGCGCTGGTGGAGATGCGCGACAAATGGATGCGTGCGGAAGCCGAGACGCAGAATATCCGCGCCCGATCGGCGCGCGAGGTTCAGGAAGCCCGCGCCTATGCCGTGCAGAAATTCGCCGCCGACGTGGTGGAAGTGGCGGAAAACCTGCGCCGGGGCCTGGCCGCCCTGCCCGCGCCGACCGATGCCGATGACCCGATGCTGACCAAGCTGCGCGGCGGCTTCGAAGGTGTGGAGAAGGCCTTCTGGGCCACGCTGGAACGCAATGGCGTGCAGCGCCATGACGCGACCGGGTCGGCCTTCGACCCAGCCTTGCACCAGGCGATGGCGGAGCAGCCGGCGCCTGAGGGCACAGCACCGGGCACCGTGCTGCAAGCCTGGTCTGCCGGTTGGACCTTGAACGGGCGGCTGATCCGCCCGGCCATGGTGGTGGTCGCCGCCGCGCAGGAGCCTGCGCCTGACGCCGCGTGATATCGGCGCGGGCGACCTGCCCGCGCTGCTGGCGCTGAACAATGAATTCGCGGCCGAGGTGAATGCGCTGGATGCCAGTGCTTTCGCAGCGCTGGTCCGCACCTGCTGGTATGCGCGCTGCATCGACGCCGATGCCTTCCTGTTGGCGCTGGATGAGGCGGCGCCGGCGCAGGGGCCGAACCATGCCTGGTTCCAGGCGCGCTACCCGCGTTTTGCCTATGTGGACCGCGTGGTGGTGGCCGGTGCCGCGCAGGGCAAAGGCCTGGGGCGGCAGCTGTACCAGGACCTGTTTGTGGCGGCCGCCGGGCGCGGGCTGCTGGCTTGCGAGGTGAACCTGGAGCCACCCAACCCGCGCAGCCTGGCCTTCCATGCCAAGCTAGGCTTCGCGCCGGTGGGGGAGGCCACGGACCCACGCAATGGCAAGCTGGTGCGTTACCTCACGCGGCGTCTGCGGTCTTGATCAGGTCGCGCAGGCGGGCGGCGCCGTCAGCACCCTTCAGCGCATCACGCCAGAGGGATTCGGCGATGCGCTGATGCGCCGCCACCGCGTCATCGGCGCTGGTGATGGCGGCAACCCCGGTGGCGGCCCAGGGCTGGGCGTCCAGGTTGAAGGGGCTGGTGACCACATGCGCGCGGTCACGGCCGCGGATGATGCGGAAGGCGCCGGCGGGTTCGGCGCCATGGATCAGGCCGACCTGCAGGCCGATGGGCGCGTTTTCCATCATGTCGGCAACGCTGGCCATTTCGGCGGCCGCCCCCACGCGGCAGCGGGCGCGGGTGCGGTCCGGCAGGGCAAGGCCCGGACAGACGCCATCATTCAGGAAGCGGCGCACGGCGGCTTCGGACAGCAGCGCGGTGACGTTCGGGCGGCGCGCCTGGTGGTTGCGCTTGCGCTGCGCGAAGGTCTGCATCGCCTGTTCGATCGCGCTGCGGGCCAGCATGCGGTCGGGTGATGCCTCGGCCGCTTCGGTCCAGGCTTCGGTCATGGCGCCGTCGAAGGCGTCGGTGGTGAGG
>JAAFHD010000266.1 GCA_013298245.1 Alphaproteobacteria bacterium | reverse complement strand
AAAGAGCAACCCAACCCGCCCGAAAACCCACCCGCTATACCGCGCGTCGTGCCCGTAGTGCGGCGGCCAGCGTGCCGTCGTCGAGCACGTCCAGGGCGCCGCCGATGGGGACGCCTTGTGCCAGGCGTGTGACGGTGATGCCGGTGGGGGCGAGGCGTTCGGTCAGGACGTGGGTGGTGGCGGCGCCGTCGACGGTGGCGGGCAGGGCCAGGATGATTTCGGTGATGTTGCCGGCGGCGATGCGGTCCAGCAGGGGTGTGATGCGCAGGTCTTCGGGGCCGATGCCGCCGAGTGCGGAGAGCAGGCCGCCGAGGACGTGGTAGCGGCCGCCGTGGGCGTGTGCGCGTTCCAGCGCCCAGAGTTCGGAGACGCTTTCCACCACGCACAGCACGGCGCCGTCGCGCGTGGGGTCGGTGCAGATGCGGCAGGGGTCTTGGCTGTCGAGGTTGCCGCATTGCCGGCAGGGCATGACGGCGGCGGCGGCGGCGCGCAGTGCGTCGGCCAGGGGTGTGATGTGGCGCGCGGGGTCTTGCAGCATGCGCAGCACGGCGCGGCGTGCGCTGCGCCGGCCAAGGCCAGGCAGGCGCGCGAGTTGCGCGATCAGGATTTCGATGGGGTCGTTGGGTCTCATGTCAGGATCAGGTGCCACCGGTATCCGGCCGCAAGGCGGCCGGCGCCGCCCATGAGCCCTTTCAACGGGCGATGCCCTTGCTGCGGCGGAAGCCAAGCGCGCGGAGCGCGCGCCCGGCGTTTGAGGGCATGAAAATCATGCCGCGGTCCAGGGGCTGCCGGCGGCCGTGCCCACGCCGCCCTTGAACTTCACCGCGGTGCCGGAGGCCGAGACCATCAGCATGCCGCCGCCGGAGCCCAGCACTTCGTAGTCGATATCGATGCCGACAATGCCGTCGGCGCCCAAGGCGCGCGCCTGTTCCGTCAGCGCGGCCAGCGCGGTGTCGCGCGCGGTGCCGAGTTCGCGTTCATAGGTGCCGGACCGCCCGCCCACGATGTCGCGGATGGAGCCCAGGATGTCCTTGAACACGTTCACGCCCAGCACCGCATCGCCGAAGACGATGCCGAGATAGGTCTCGATCTCGCGCCCCTGGATCGTGGATGTGGTGGCGAAGATCATCAGAAGGGCAGCTTCATGCCGGGCGGCAGGGACATCCCCGCGGTGGCCTTCTGCATTTCCTCGGCCATCATGGCTTCGACTTTTTGCTTGGCGTCCGCGTGGGCGGCGACGATCAGGTCTTCCAGCACTTCGCGGTCATCCGCCACCATCAGGCTGGGGTCGATCGCGATGCGCTTCAATTCGCCCTTGCCGGTCAGCGAGATTTTGACCATGCCCGCACCGGCCTGGCCTTCGACCAGTGTCGCTTCCAGGCGCGCCTGCATTTCCGCCATGCGGGTCTGCATCTGCTGCGCGGATTTCATCATGTTGGCGAGGTTTTTCATCAGTCCTCCGGGGGCATGTCGTCGTCGTCCCAGGCCGGCATGGCGTCGGGCGGGGCGAAGTCTGGCAGGTTGTCGGGCGTGGGCGCCGCGCCGGTCAAGGTGGCGGGGGCGGACAGGCCGTATTGGTCGGCGGCGCTGTCGCGCACGGTCATGATTTCGGCGCCGGGGAAGGCGCTGAGAATGGCCTGCACGAAGGGGTCGGCGCGGGCGATGGTCAGGCGGTCGGCATCCGCGGCGCGGGATTGTTCGGCCAAGGTGGGCGCGGCCTCGGCGCGCGACAGGCCGACCAGCCAGCGCGTGCCGGTGGCGCGTTCCAGCATGGCGGAAAGGCGTGCGGCGACATCGCGCGGCGCGGCCGGGCGCGGCGCGATCTCCACGCGGCCAGGTGCCAGTGACACCGGCTGCACTTCGTGGCGCAACGCGGCGTGCAGCATGGGGTCTGCGTCGGCCGACAGCGCGACCACGTCCTGCCAGGTGGTGGGCATCGGCGCGGTGGGCACCGCGACGGCAACGGCGCCGCCACCGGCGATCGCGCGCAGGTCGCCGCCACCGCCGCTGGGTGCGGGGCGCGGTGCGGGCGCAGCGCCGCCTTCGGTCAGGCGGCGTACCAGGTCGGCGGGCGTGGGCATGTCCGACAGATGCGCCAGGCGGAACAGCAGCATTTCCAGGGCGACGCGACGGTCTGGCGCGTCCTGCAATTCGGGCACGCCTTTCATCAGGATTTGCCAGGCGCGGCCCAGCACGGGGACCGATAATTTCGCGGCCAGCGCGGCGCCGCGCGTGCGTTCGTGTTCCGGCAGCGCGCCGTCCTTCGCGAGTGACGGCACGGCGTTGAGGCGCGTGAGCGTGTGCGTCAGCTCCAGCATATCGGCCAGCATGACGGCGGGTTCGGCGCCGCGTTCATGCGCGCGGTCGAGTGCGGTCAGCATGGCCGGCAGCTCGCCGGACAGCGCGGCTTCGAGTGCGTCCAGCACCAGCGTGCGGTCGGCCAGGCCCAGCATTTCGCGCACGGATTCGGCTGTGACGCGACCGGCGGACAGCGCGATCGCCTGGTCCAACAGCGACAGGCCGTCGCGCACGGAACCATCGGCGGCGCGGGCGATGATGGCGAGCGCTTCGTCCTCGGCGACCACGGATTCCTTGCCGCAGATGGCGCCGTAATGCGCGCGCAAAACGGCCTGCGGAACGCGCGGCAAATGGAAGGTCTGGCAGCGCGAGAGGATGGTGGGCGGCACCTTGCGCAATTCCGTGGTGGCGAAGATGAACTTCACCGCCGGCGGCGGTTCCTCCAGCGTTTTCAGAAGCGCGTTGAAGGCCGCGTTGGACAGCATGTGCACTTCGTCGAGGATATAGACCTTGAAGCGCGCCATGCTGGGGCGGAAGCGCACGGCTTCGCGCAATTCGCGCACGTCATCGACGCCGTTGTTGGACGCGGCGTCCAGTTCCACGACATCGGGGTGGCGGTCGGCCAGGATGGCGGTGCAGTTGGCGCAGGTGCCGCAGGGTTCGGGCGTGGGGCCGCCGGTGCCATCCACGCCGATGCAGTTCAGCGCGCGGGCGATGATGCGGGCGGTGGTGGTTTTGCCGACGCCGCGCACGCCGGTCAGCATGAAGGCGTGTGCGACGCGGTTGGACGCGAAGGCGTTGCGCAGCGTGCGGACCAGCGCATCCTGGCCGACCAGTTCGGAGAAGGTGCTGGGGCGGTATTTGCGCGCGAGCACGCGATAGGGCTGGTTGTCGGCGGGTTTCGGTGGCGGCGGGGGCGCGGGTGGCGCTTCGCCGAACAGGCCGGGGCCATCGGGGGCGGGCGGTTCGGGGATGGCGTCTTCCGGCACATCGCCCAAGAGATCACTCATCCGGGCCTCCCGAGTATCAAGGGTGGAAGACCGGCAAGCGACCCGCGCAAGAACCCGTTACGGCTGCTTCCTTCCGGACCTGACCGGGTTGGCGAGGAGCACGTCCACCGCCGACCTTCCAACACCCATATCGCGTGCCGGGGGGCGGGGGGCAAGGGGGGCTGGAACCCGTGAATCCGCGGCGCAAAGACTATCGCGTGGCGATGGCGGCGGCGGCGCCTGCCATGGCGACGCCGGCGCCGCGGTTCATGACGCGCACGGCGCGGGGCGAGGTGAAGGCGCGGCGCGCCTGGGCGGCGGCGAGGGTGTAGGCGGTGAGGACGCAGCCGAGGATGAGCGTGATGAGGATGGTGAGCTCGAGATAGGCGAGTGGGGTGAGGCGCGTCATGTCGATGACGGCCGGGAGAAGCGCCACGAAGAACAGGATCACCTTCGGGTTGCCCAGCGTGATGAGCAGGCCGGCCATGAACAGGCGCGGCGCGCCGTCGGCGGGCGTGGCGGCATCGGCCGAAACGGGCGTGGCGGGCGCCGTCCAGAACTTCCACGCCAGCCACAACAGGTATGCCGCGCCGGCATACTTCAGCGCGATGAACAGCCAGGCGAGTTGCTGTGCCAGCACCGCCAGGCCGGTGGCGGCGATGGCGAACCACACCAGGTCACCCAGGATGAAACCGGCGATGAAGGCGGGCGTTCCACGCGTGCCACGCGCCAGCACGCGCGCCACCAGGGCCGCTGTGCCGGGGCCGGGCGACGCCGTAGCCATCAGATAGGCCGCCGAAAAAACCAGGATGCCGGCGAGTTCCATGCTTCAGCGCGAGGGACGCGGCGGGTCCACGGAATAATCGTAGAACCCTTTGCCCGTCTTGCGCCCATACCAGCCGGCTTCCACGTATTTCACCAGCAGCGGGCAGGCGCGGTATTTGCTGTCGCTCATGCCATCATGCAGCACCTGCATGATCGAAAGGCAGGTATCCAGCCCGATGAAATCCGCCAGTTCCAGCGGCCCCATCGGGTGGTTCGCGCCCAGCTTCATGCCGGTGTCGATCGACACGATATCGCCCACGCCTTCGTACAGCGCGTAGACGGCCTCATTGATCATCGGCACCAGGATGCGGTTGACGATAAAGGCCGGAAAATCCTCGGAGGTGGACGTGGTCTTGCCCAGCTTATGCGCCAGGTTGTTCACCGCCTGGTAGGTCGGCTCATCCGTGGCGATGCCGCGGATCACCTCCACCAGCTTCATCACCGGCACCGGGTTCATGAAGTGCATGCCGATGAACCGCGCCGGGCGGTCGGTGGCCGCACCCAGCCGCGTGATGGAAATGGACGAGGTGTTCGACGCCAGCATCGCATCCGGCTTCAGATGCGGGCACAGCGCCTTGAACACCTCGCGCTTGATCGCTTCGTTTTCCGTCGCCGCTTCCACCACGAAATCGGTGTTGGCGAAGGCCGCCATATCCGTGCTGGTGGTGATGCGCGCCAGCGCCGCGTCACGGTCCGCCGCGTCGATCAGCTTGCGGCTGATCTGGCGTTCCATGTTGCGATGGATGGTCGAAACCGCCTTGTCCAGCGCCTTCGGGTTGATATCCACCACCGTCACCGGCAGCCCCGCTAGCGCGCAGACATGCGCGATGCCATTGCCCATCTGCCCCGCGCCGATAATCCCGACAGACTGGATTTCGCGCGTCGGCGCCGCGGCATCACGCGGGGCGAGAATGGCATCAGGCATGGTCTATTTCCCCAGCTCGGCTTCGAGTTCCGGCATCAGTTTGAACAGGTCACCCACCAGGCCGTAATCGGCGACCTGGAAGATCGGCGCCTCCTCATCCTTGTTGATGGCGACAATGACCTTGCTGTCCTTCATGCCCGCCAAATGCTGAATCGCGCCTGAAATGCCGACGGCAATATACAGCTCGGGCGCGACAATCTTGCCCGTCTGCCCCACCTGCATATCATTCGGCGCATAGCCCGCATCCACGGCGGCGCGCGAGGCGCCGATCGCGGCACCCATCAAATCCGCCACCTTCTCGATGATGCCGAAATTCTCCGAAGACCCGAGCGCACGCCCACCGGAAATCACGATCCGCGCCGCGGTCAGTTCCGGCCGCTCGCTCTTCGACACTTCCGCGCCGACAAAGCTGGAAAGCCCCGGATCACCCGCGCCACCAATCGACTCCACCGAAGCCGAACCACCCGTCGCCGGCACCGGGTCAAAGCTCGCCGCGCGCATGGTCAGCACCTTCTTCGCATCGGCGCTTTTCACCGTTGCCATGGCA
>JAAFHD010000265.1 GCA_013298245.1 Alphaproteobacteria bacterium | reverse complement strand
GCGATGATGGCGGCCGGCGTGCGCGCGGGCGCCTGCACGCCGAACCAGGCGGTCGCTTCGACATCCGGGAAACCAGCCTCGGCGGTGGTCGGCACATTGGGCAAAGCGGGGCTGCGCGTGCGCGTGGTGACGGCCAGCGGACGCAACCGACCCTCGCGCAGATGCGCCACCACGCTGGGCAGGTTGTCCACGCCCACTTCCACGCGCCCGGCGATGATCTCCTGCAGCATCGGTCCCGCACCGCGGAACGGCACATGGGTCAGGTCGATATTCGCGGCCAGTTTCAGCAGCTCGCCGGTCATGTGCAGAGATGTGCCGATGCCGCTGCTGCCGATATTCACCCGGCCCGGCCGCGCCCGCACGAATTCCACCAGCTCGCGCAGGGTTTGCGGCGGCAGGCTGTTGGTCACGAAGATCGCATTCGGCACCCGCACCAGCAGGCCGACCGCCGCCAGGTCCTCCGGCCGGTGCGGCATGCGCGCGCCATAGAGCGGGAAGTTGATGGCGCCCGAGCTGACCGTCTGCATCAGCAGCGTGTGCCCATCGGGCTCGCCCTTCGCCACCAGATCCGCGCCGACATTGCCGCCGGCACCCGCGCGGTTGTCCACCGTAACCGCCTGGCCCAGGCGTTGCGTCAAAAATTCCGCCAGGATGCGCGCGGCCAGGTCAGTCGTGCCGCCGGGCGGGAAACCCACCACCAGGCGGATCGGGCGCGTCGGCGCCCATTGCTGCGCGACGGCGGGCAGCGCGATCAGCGCGGGCGTGGCCAGAAGGGTGCGGCGAGCGATGGTCATGGGCGTCTCCTCAATCGGCGGTGATGCGGGCGGCGGTGATGGTCTCGCGCCATTGCGCGGTTTCCGCCTGGATGAAGCGGGTGAATTCAGCTGGCGTGCCGCCCATGGCATCGACGCCGGTGGCGGCCAGGCGCGCGCGCACCTCGGGCTCGGCCAGCATGGCGTTGCCGGCCGCGTTCAGCCGCGCGATGGCGGCCACGGGTGTTGCGCGCGGCACCTGCAGGCCGAACCAGACGGTGGTCTGGAAACCGGGCACGGTTTCACCAATGGTCGGCACATCGGGCAGTGCGACGTTGCGCGCCGGGCTGCTGACCGCCAGCGGCCGCAGCGCGCCATCGCGCACCAATTGCAGCCCGGTCGGCAGGTTGCCGAAGGCGATGGAAATGCGCCCCGCGATCAGTTCGTTCAGCATCTGCCCGCCGCCGCGATAAGGCACGTGCAAGATGTCGATGCCCACCCGATGCGCGAGCCGCGCGCCCGTGAGGTGCAGCGACGACCCCGCGCCGCTGCTGCCATAGGTCAGGTCGCCAGGCCGGGCACGCGCGGCGGCGATGAATTCCGCCATTGTCCGCCAGGGTGCCGTCATCGCCACGGTCGCCAGATTGGGCAGCGAGAACATGGGCGCGACATCCGCCAGCTGGTCCCCCACATCGGGCAGCGCGCGATAGATGAAGCGGTTGGTCGCCGCGGTGCCGATCGAGCAGAAAAACACTGTATGCCCATCCGGTTCTGACTGTGCGGCGATGCCCGCGGCCAGGCTGCCTGCCGCGCCCGGGCGGTTGTCCACCACCATCGCCTGGCCGAGTGCAGCGCCCAATCTCTCGGCGGTCAGCCTGGCCAGCATGTCGGTCGTGCCGCCGGCGGGGAAGGGCACGATCAGCCGCATCGGGCGCGACGGCGCCCATTGCGCGCGCGCCAAGCCTGGCGCTGCCAGCAATGCCAGCGCGGAACGGCGCGGAAGGCTGTTTCCCGGCATCGTGTCCCCCGTTTTGTTGTGCGCAAGTTGGGCCGGATGCGCCTTGCCTTCAAGCCGCCACTTGCGCGGCGCATGCCGACATGGCGAAACGTTGCGCGGGAGATTCCACATGCAGTTCATCCGCGTCTATGCGCGTGTCCTGGGCCTGCTCGGCGCCGACAAGCGCATCGCCATCGCACTGGCCTGTTCGGCGCTGGCGCTGGCCGGGTTGCAGTTTCTTGAACCTGTCCTGTTCGGCTGGGTGATCGACCTGTTGTCGCGCTCGGATCGCATGCCGGAATCGGCGCTGTGGGCGGAAGCGGTGAAGCTGCTGTTGATCTGGGGTGCTGTGGGCGTCGCGGGGATCGTGGCCAATGTCGCGGTGTCCCTGCATGCGGACCGCATGGCGCATCGCAACCGGTTGCGCATGATGTCGCGCTACTTCGAACATGTGCTGTCCCTGCCGCCATCCTTCCATGGCGATGTGCAGTCGGGGCGGTTGATGAAGGTGATGCTGGTGGGTTGCGACAACCTCTTCGGCATCTGGCTGGGTTTCTTCCGCGACCACCTGGTGACCTTCATCTCAGCATTGGTGCTGTTGCCGCTGACGCTGTTCATGAACTGGCGGCTGGGCTTGATGCTGATCGCGCTGGTGGTGCTGTTCTGCTTGGTGACCATCTTCGTCATCCGCAAGACGCATGCGGCGCAGACGCAGGTGGAACGCTTCCACACGCAGCTGGCCGGCAATGCGCAGGATGCGCTGTCCAACGTGATGGTGGTGCAATCCTTCACCCGGCTGCGGTCGGAGGCGAAGATGTTCACCGACATCACGCGCCAGGTGCTGGACCACCAGTTTCCGGTGCTGAACTGGTGGGCGGTGGTGTCGGTGCTGACGCGCGCATCGGCCACGCTGACGGTGATCGGCATCTTCATCTTCGGCACGCTGCTGCATGTGCGCGGGCAGGCCACGGTGGGCGAGATCGTGTCGTTCATGGGCTTCGCCACGCTGCTCATCGGCCGGATGGAAAGTGCGGTCGCCTTCGTATCCCAACTGCTGTTCCAGGCGCCGGCGCTGGCCGAATTCTTCTCCGTGCTGGACACCAAAAGCAGCGTGCCGGAACGCGCGGACGCGAAGGACCTGCCACGCACCGAAGGCCATGTGCGCTTCGAGGATGTGGGCTTCGGCTATCCGGGCGGTGGGCGCATCCTGTCGGATGTGGTGTTCGACGCGCCACCCGGCCGCACCGTGGCACTGGTGGGCCAGACGGGTGCCGGAAAATCCACCGCCATGTCGCTGCTGCAACGCATGTGGGACCCGGTGGAAGGGTGCGTCACCATCGACGGCCATGACCTGCGCGACATCACTTTGGAAAGCCTGCGCCGCAACATCGGCGTCGTCTTCCAGGAGAGCATGCTGTTCAACCGCAGCATCCGCGACAACCTGGTGGTGGGCCGCCCAGATGCCACGCAGGAGGAGGTCGAAAACGCTTGCCGCATGGCCGAAGCACATGACTTCATCGCCCGCCAGCCGCATGGCTATGACACCATGGTGGGTGAGCGCGGCACCAGCCTTTCCGGCGGCCAGCGCCAGCGCTTGGCCATCGCGCGCGCGCTGCTGAAGGACCCGCCCGTGCTGATCCTGGACGAAGCGACCAGCGCGCTGGACGCCGCGACCGAAGCGCGCGTTCAGAAGGCGCTGCGCGCGCTGATGGCCGGCCGCACCACTTTCATCATCGCGCACCGGCTTTCCACCGTGCGCGAGGCCGATGAAATCCTGGTCTTCGAGCAAGGCCGCATCGTGGAGCGCGGCAGCTTCGAAGCACTGGTGGCGCTGGGCGGGCGCTTCGCAGAACTGGTGCAGACGCAGCTGATGACCGCGGCGCCACCCGCCGCATGACGTGTTCCTGATGGCGATTCACCGATCGGATTCGAACTACAACGCGCGTATCCCGAAATCGCCGATTGTCTTCAGCCCGATGCGGAACATCAGGATGGAATTGCCGACCTGGTTGGTGCCCAGATCCGGGTCCAGCGCAAAGCGGCGGATATAGCGGCCTTCGAAGATGAAGCACTCATCTTCCCAGCCCGCCGCAGCCTGGATCAGCACCGGGCGTTGCAGGTTCACGTCATACCGCGCACTCGCCGCCACCCGCCATTGCCCGCCATCACGCGTGCGCGCGCTCGCGCTGAACCCGCCCACCACTTCGCTGCGCGCGCGCACTGGCGTCAGGAAGGGCTGCGGCGTGGTGAAGATATAGCCCGCATTCAGGCTGAACTGGTCCAGCATGGGCAGGTTGCGCCAGGTCACGCTGCCGCGCGCATCGGTGAAGCGGTGTTGCCCGGTCTCCCCATCCAGCCGCGAGCGCACGGTGAAATCCAGCCAGGGCGTGGGCGACACCGACAGCCGCCCCACCCAATCGGACCAGTTGCGTTCAAGCCCCGAACCGTTTGCGAAAGTCTGGTCGCGGCGCGCGCGGTATGACCGCCCGACCACCGTTTCCACCTGCCCGCCATTGGGAAAATTCCACGCCCCGCGCAGCGCCATGTCCACGCGCGACCCACCCTCCTGCCGGTCACGTCCGGGGAAGCGGTTCAGGCTGAACAGGTTGGCGTCGGTGAATTCGAAATCGATGCTGTCCTCGTTCGGGAAGCGCAGCTGCGCGCCGGTATTGGTGCCGGTCACCACCTGCACCCGCGGCTCGATCGTCTGCTGCCCCCACTGCCCGGCATCGCGCACGAAGGGCATGCGCCAATCCACCGCGCCGCGGATCACGCCGGTGGCACTGGTGCCATTGGCCAGTGGCTGGAAGATCGGGTCGGCGGCCTGGCCACTGGCGACATAGCCGCGCACATCGCCCTGCACGCGCGTAACCCAAAGCCCGCCCAGCGGATCGGTGTCGCGTCGCTCCCAGCCCAGCCGCGCGGCGAGGCGCTGCGAATAGCTTCCGACTTCGCGGCTGATGCCGAGCAGCCCCGCATCGGCGTAGAATCGCCCGCCGAAATACGGCGTGCGCGGTGACCATTCGCCATAGAAATTCGGCGCCACGATCGGCAGCACCGACGCCGCATCGGAAAACCGCAGGCCCTGGTACCAGCGTGCGTCGAAGCGCGCATAACCCTCGGTCCCCCAGAACCCTTCAAGATAGGCCTGGCTGGTCAGCGCGCGGCGGAATTCGAAGCGGTAGGTGCGCAGATACAGCTCGCTGGTCGCACGATTCAGCTCGAAGCCGGCGCGCCAATTGTCATCCAGCGCGAAGCGCGCGCGGCTGAAAATATGGCCCGAGAACTCCCGCCGCCCGCCGGTGTCGCGCCCCAGGAAATACCCCGCACTGGCCTGCACCTGCACCTCGCCATTGTTGAAGCGGCGGCGATATTCCACGCCCAGGTTCGGCGCCTGGCGCGACGATATCAGCCCGGTGATCGTCGCATCCGACTGGTCATCGATCACCCAGTAGAACGGAATCTGCACAAACGGCCCGAGGAACCGCGTGGTGCCCGCAATCGGAAACAACAGCCCCGAGCCGCGCGGCGATTGCGGGTCGGGGTGCGAAAACCACGGCGCATAGGCGACCGGAATCCCGCCCAATTCCAGGCGCACATCGCGATAGGTCATGCGCTGCGCCGCCTGGTCCTGCGTCGCCTGGCCGGCGCGGATTTGCCACAGCGGCGGGCGCGACGGGTCCTGTTCGCACAGATCACACGGCGAATAGACGACGCGCGACATCTCGGTCACCGATTGGCCCGGCTGGTCCGCGGGTGCGGTGCGGCGCGCGCCGTTGGCGACCAGCCGGCCATTGCCGGGCAGCAGCGCGCGCAGGCCGGTCAGCACGCCTTCGCGCATATT
>JAAFHD010000264.1 GCA_013298245.1 Alphaproteobacteria bacterium | reverse complement strand
CATAGGCCAGTGGCAAGAAGCGTCCAGGCGTTTCACGCAGGCCCGCATCGAAGCGCAGTGCCATCAGCCGTAAGCGCTGTGCGACCGACATGCCACGGCCTCGTCGCTTGGGTGCCAGGGCAAGGGTGATCATTGTGAGCCCATCCGACAATGGCGTTATCCCTTGCAGTCTTTCACGAAGCTCTGGCGAGCAAGAGAATGTCTCGCACATGGGTCAGCACCTGGCCGAGCTGGTTGCGACCGCGCCAGCTCGCGCGTTGGCGTGCTCTCGGATCATCGGCCGCAAGACCAATGCCCCAGACCTGGTCCGTGGGTGACGCTTCCACCAAGGTCGTGCCTGCGGTGGCCAGCAATTGGCAGAGGAGTGCTGGATGTTGGGCAAACTTCGCTATGTTGCCCTGTACTACGATAGGCAGCGACGCCACCGACCAGATCGCTGACGAGAAGCATTCTACCTCTCGGCCCAGCCGGCGTGCGTCACGGGGATGCGCGAGGCGGATGGTTTCGCAAAGCTCTGGCTTCGCGCCAAAAAGCCGCGCCTTTTGCCACATCATCCAGTTCTCGGCGGTCTGGTAGCGCAGCCCGTTGATTTCGAAGGGCGCGTCTATGAACCATTGGCTGAATGGATGGTGGCCACCCCAGAAATAGGTGAAACGTTCGATCATATGATATGAATACACCACGGATACCATAAAAGCAAATATAAAACAATACGACTTATGCGCTAAATTTAAAATTTATTTACGATTGCGGATAATAATAATATTGATGCATATTTTTATATGCGTAAATATTATAAAATTAAATTGTAAAATATTCACGTTAAAATCATCGTTTTCTAAACTAAATACATATCATGCAAGATTTAATTTATAAACACGTGGCGTTATCTATCCGATTAGTCCGGGGCGGTTCTTGGTGCGGCTCGCCATTTGCCACCGCAGTGCGTCTGCACGTGGCCAGTCCTGGTCCGACACCATGCGCAGGGCCGCACGCGGTGAAGCCGGGAGCGGCTGCATCACGGCAGCGCTCACATCGATACGAGCTACATTCGGTAGACCGCCCCATCTACCGCCGGCGCCTCCGCCCACGACTTATCCCCATTTTTTTGTCGGGTGGCCCGTTTTGGCTCCAAGTGAGAGCCGCGTCACCCACAAGCAAAATTCGATATATATGCAATATATACGGTAAATTTATACTTGATTATTAATTCTAATGAAATTAATTTTGAAATTAAAACTATTAAATCGACATTATAGCCGTACTATAAGCAATCTAGAATCAATATATTCCAAATAACAAATTGATTGATCCACTGTGTCGCCGCACCTACGCATTCTGCATGACCCAAATCGAATCCAAATCCGCTCCCCCCTTGTTCCACCCGGCGCGCGCCATGGACGAGCGACCCATCGATAGCCTCAAGCCCGCGGCACGCAATCCGCGCACCCATAGCCGTCAACAAATCCGCCAGATCGCAGATTCCATCCAGCGCTTTGGTTTTACCAACCCGATCCTGGTCGATGCGACCGGGCAGATCATCGCCGGGCATGGCAGGGTCGCCGCCGCCAAGCTTTTGGGCATGGAGCGCGTGCCGGTCGTCAGTTTGAGCGACCTCTCACCCAAGGATCTCCGTGCGTATGCGCTGGCTGACAACAAATTGGCGCTGAATGCTGGCTGGGACCACGAGTTGCTGGCGATCGAGTTCCAGGAGCTCATCGATGCAGGTCTCTCGCTGGAGATCACCGGGTTTAGTCTGGCCGAGATCGACTTCACCCTTGACCAGGCTGAGCAGCAAAAGCCAGGGCCGGAGGAGAGCGCCGCGGACCGGATCCCCGCGATGGCCGAACGAGCAGTGTCGCGCTTTGGCGACCTGTGGCGTCTCGGGCCGCATCTGCTGCTCTGTGGCGATGCACGCGCGGTGCGCGACTACGAGCGCCTGCTGCAGGGCCAGCAGGTGGGCGTGGTTTTCACCGACCCTCCATACAATGTGCCCATCGACGGACATGTCTGTGGCCTGGGTCGTATTCGGCATCGGGAGTTCGCCATGGGCGTGGGCGAGATGGCGGCCGATGAATTCAGTGCCTTTCTGGGCGCCGCGTTGCGGAACATGGCTGGTCAGTGCTGCGCTGGCGCCATCCTGTTTGTTTGCATGGATTGGCGACACCTGGAGGAGCTGTCGGTGGCGGGGCGGCAGGCCGGGCTGGCGCTCAAAAATCTATGCGTATGGAACAAGACCAATGGCGGCATGGGGAGCTTCTATCGCTCCAAGCATGAGCTGGTCTTTGTCTTTAAGCATGGCGACGCGCCGCATGTGAACAGCTTCGGATTGGGCGACACCGGGCGCTACCGCACCAATGTATGGGACTATCCCGGCATCAGCAGCCTGGGTGTCAGCCGCGCGACTGACCTTGCGATGCACCCGACGGTGAAGCCGGTCGCGCTGGTGGCTGACGCCATTCGTGACTGCTCCCGCCGCGGGGACATCGTGCTGGACCCGTTTGCCGGCTCGGGCACGACGCTGATCGCGGCGCAGCAGACGGGGCGGTCGGCGAGATTAATCGAATTCGACCCCTTCTACTGCGACACCATTGTGCGACGCTTTGAGGCGCTGACAGGCAAGGCAGCTGTGTTGGTCGATACCGAGCAGAGCTTTGAGACCGTGGCAGAAGAGCGCCTGCATGGTTCCGGGGACGCGTCATGACCGGCACCTCCGACGATGAAGCGCCCGAGCGGGCGGGCTACAAACGGCCACCGAAGTCGGGGCAGTTCCGCAAGGGCCACTCAGGCAATCCGCTGGGGCGGCCGCGTAAAGACAAGGCGCCGGTGACCCTCCCTGGCGCGTGGCATCCCACGCGCGAGGTGCTGCGCAGAGAAGCCGCTCGCATGATCGCCGTCACTGATGCGCAGGGCCGACAAGAGATCACGGCGCGCGAAGCTGTCATGCGGGCGCTGGCTGTCAACGCGATGCGCGGCGGCGTCCTCGCGCAACGCACCTATGTCGATCTGCTGATGACGGAGGATGAGCGCTACCATGAGGAGCGGAGGGCGTCCTTTGAGTTCTGGCGAGCCTACAAGGAGCGCGAGACTGCCACCTTGGCGGCAGCGCGGCTGGCGGGTCGGCCAGAGCCATTACAAATCCCGCACCCGGACGACCTCCGGCTCGAGTATGAAACCCTCAACGTGCAGTTCCTCGGCCCGGTTGATGAAGAAACCCACGCCGCGTGTTGCGTCGTGCAGGAGCTGCGGGAGGTCTGCTGGTTGATGGCCATGTACCATGACAACGCCTTTATCGCGCCAAGCGATCCCAGCGATCGGGGGCGGATGAGCATCTATATGGCGCTATGTCTTGGTTCCGCACAGCTACTTCCGCCACGTCTACAACAGATATTGTCGATGCGTGATGTCGATCCGGCCTTTATACTCGAGCAGCAGGCGTCGGGCGGCGCAGAGCTCAAGCGCCGATGCCACGCGATTGGACTGCCATTCTGGCCGAGGAACCGAACAGTACGATTGCCGATGGTTCCGCTGAAAAAACTCGGGTTGGACTGGCCGAAATTGCCTGAAGCGCGGGGAGTTCTTCGCACATCGCGCCGCGCGGTATAGGCCAGAATCTGTCTCGAATCTCACGAGCAACGAGCGAAACGGCGCAGAAGAATGATGGCTGAAGCGGCGTAGAGACAGTCATTGGCCGAGGCGACGGATGCTTCGAAGTCCCTTGCGAGCCTGCGGTCGCGACCGATCCAGGCGAAAAAGCGTTCAACCACACAGCTCAATGCATGAACGGCGAAACCGGCATGAACCTTGGGTTTGCGTACAATCTCGATGCGTATGGCTATCGGTCACCTCTCCCGCATCGCCTCATGCCCATACCTTGCAATCGGTGACAGCAGGTAGCTGATCACCCGCCGTCGCCCGGTCTGGATTTCAGCCGTCGCCGCCATCCCCGGCACCAGCGCCGTCTCGCGCCCATTGATCACGATCGTATCCCGCAACAGCCTGATCCGCGCCGCATACACCAGCCCCCGCCGTTCATCCTGGATGGCATCGGCCGAGACCGACACCACCTCCGCCGGGACCAGCCCGAAGCGCGTGAAGGTGAAGGTCTCGAGCTTCACCTCCACCGATTGCCCGGGCTGCACGAAGCCGATGTCGCGGTTCAGCACCATCGCCTCCAGCTCCAGCCGGTCGTCGCGGGGGGCGATCACCATCAGCTGCTGCGCCGCCTGCACCACGCCACCCACCGTGTGCACGGCCAGCTGCTGCACCGTGCCGTCGATCGGCGCGGTCAGGCGGGTCTGGACGCTGCGTTGTTCTGCCTTGACCAGTTCCTGGGACAGGGTGGCGACCTGGCGCTCGGCCTCGGTCAGTTCGGCGTGGCGGGCGCGCAGGAATTCCGCCGCCTGTGCGCGCGCCTGGCCTTGCAACGCGGTCACGGCGGCGTCGATTTCGGCCATGCGCTGGGTCTGGATCACGCGGTCATGCTGCGCCTCGACCAGTTGCTGGCGCTGTTCCAGGAAGATCAGGCGCGAGCCATGGCCGTCGCGCGCCAAGGTGGCGCGGGCATCGCTGCGCGCCTGGATCAGGGGGATGATGTCGGTCAGGCGGCGCACCACGGCCTCGGTGGTCACGCGTTCGGCCTGGCGGCGGGCGATTTCCTCGATGAAGCCGGCCTGGCGGGCGCGTTGCTCGGCCACTTCGGCCAGCAGCAGCACGCGCTGGCGGTCGCGCTTGTCGGCGCCGGTCTCGGGCGGCGGGGCGAAGGCCTCGAGCGGGTCGCGGCCTTCTTCCATGGTGGCCAGCAGGGCGCGCAGGCGGGCGGCCTGGACGCGGGCGGCGAGCAGTTCGGTGCGCAGCCGGTCGCGCTCGGCGGAGGTGATGGTGGTGTCGAGTTCGACCAGCAGCTCGCCCTCGCGCACCTGCTGGCCGTCGCGGACGTGGATGGCGGTGATGATGCCGCCCTCGGCCGGTTGCAGCAGCTTGCTGCGGCCGGATGCGACGGTGCGGGCCTCGGCCACCGCCACCTCATTGACGCGGCCGATCCAGGCCCAGAGGAGGGCGATGCTGACGAAGCCGACCAGCACCCAGGCGATGATGCGGGCGGTGGGCGAGGGCGGGGTTTCCGTCACCTCCAGCACGGCGGGCAGGAAGGCGCGCTCATCGGCGAGGTATTGGCCGCGGCGGGCGCGTTCGCGCTCGAGGCCACGGCTTTCGCGCAGGATGTCGAGGATGCGTCGCATCAGGGCATGCGCCTGTTGGGCGCCATGCGCAGGGCTTGGCTGCCGCCGATCATGTTGAGCCAAGTGCGCGCGAGACTGCCGACGCTGCTGGCGCTAATGGCCATGCCACTGCCCCCGATGACGGCCGTGGTGACCCGGTTGGCGACCTGCTGCGGCGGCTGCTCAGCGTCTGCATGTTGCAGCGCGGTCTGCACCCAGTCTGGGATGTGGTGTGAGCCATCTGTGTTGGTCAGCCGCCAGCTGGCCTGGCGCGGGAAGCGCCAGGGCGAGCAGCCTGCGGGCCAGTCGATCGGCATGTCGTCAGGGCGGCCATCCGGGGTGATGGTCTGACCTTGCGCGGCGAGCCAGGTGGTGAGGGGCATGAGCTGGTCAGCA
>JAAFHD010000263.1 GCA_013298245.1 Alphaproteobacteria bacterium | reverse complement strand
CGGCCGCAACTATGCCGAGCACGCGATCGAAATGGGCAGCGATCCGACGCGCGAGCCGCCCTTCTATTTCGCCAAGCCGGCAGACTCGGTCGTCATCAACGATGCCGACATGCCCTACCCCACGGTCACCAAGTCCCTGCACCACGAAATGGAGCTGGTCGTGGCCATCGGCACCGGCGGCAAGTCCATCTCGGTGGCCAATGCGCTGAACCACGTCTGGGGCTATTGCGCCGGCCTGGACATGACCCGCCGCGACATCCAGAACGAGGCCAAGAAGACCGGCCGCCCCTGGGATATGGGCAAGGGCTTCGACCAATCCGCGCCGATGGGCCTGCTGGTGCCCGCCGCCGGCGTGAACCCCGCCAAGGGGCTGATCGAACTGCGCGTGAACGGCAAGGTCACGCAGACCTCTGACCTGTCCAAGCTGATCTGGTCGGTGCCGGAAGTGATCGCGAACCTGTCGGAACTGGTGGAACTGGCGCCGGGCGACCTGATCATGACCGGCACGCCGGAAGGTGTGGCGGCCGTCGTGCGCGGCGATGTGCTGGAAGGCGTGGTCGAGGGCGTGGGCACGGTGCGCACGAAGATCGTCTGAGTGCGATCGTCCCGGCGCAAGCCGGGGCACAACACGGCTGGTCATGCGCGCCGGGTGACGACACACTCCGCGCGCATGACCGATATCTTCGCAGCCCCACAAGGTTTTCTTGGCGCGCCACGCACGGCCGAGATCGGCACCGCCCGCGCCGTCATCCTGGGCATTCCCTTCGATTGCGGCACGCATCCGCGCCGCATCGGTTCGCGCCAAGGCCCGGCGGCGATCCGCGATGAATCTCAGCTGATCAGCCCCTTCCATTGCGAGACCGGCATCAGCCCCGCGGCCGCGCTGGGCCTGGTGGATCTGGGCGACCTGGCGCTGACCTCCAGCGATATCGACACCAGTTTCGCCGCCATCGAAGCCGCCATCGCCGCCATCACCCGCGCGCATGCGGTGCCTGTTACGCTGGGTGGCGACGGCGCCATCGCGCTGCCGGAAATGCGCGCGCTGTCCCGCGCGCATCCGGGCCTGGTCACCGTGCATATCGACGCGCACACGGATGCCTACCCGATCCCGGGGATCAACACGGCCACACCCTTTGCGCTGGCCGCGCAGGAGGGCGTGATCGACGCCCCACATTCATTCCAGATCGGCATGCGTGGCTCCAACCTGGTGCCGGGCGTCATCGCGCATGGCCGGCGCTTGGGCTTCAACGTGATCCCGCAGCGCGAATTGCTGGCACGCGGCATCGACGCCACCTTCGCCGATCTGCGCGCGCGCATCGGCGACCGCCCGGTCTATCTCTCCTTCGACATGGATGTCTTCGACCCCGCGGTCGCGCCCGGCGTATGCAGCCCCACCTGGGGCGGGCTGTCCGCGCGCGAGGGCCTGGCGGCACTGGAGGGCTGCTTCGGGTTGAATCTGGTCGGCATCAACATCAACACCGTCAGCCCGCCGCATGATGTGGGTGGTATGACGGCGCTGCTGGCCGCCACCGTCGCCTACGACGCACTGCACATCCTGGCGCGGATGCGTCAGGGGTAGCGTGGGTGGCGGGGTTGCCTTGGAGAGGGGCTTTGCCCCCCCAGGCTCACCCGCGCGCATCTCGCATCGCTGCCGCCACCGCCTGGTCGCGCGCGTCGGCGCTGGCCGCCAGTGTGGCGGCTGCGCCGCTGGCGTCCGCCGCGTTGCGGTTCTGGGAGAGTTTGCGTTTGCCCGTCAGGCGTTCGATGCGCAGCACAATTCCCACGATGCCCTTCAGCTGCGATGCCACGAAATCATCCGGCGCATCCGTCACCGCCCAGGGGTCGGTGCGGCGGCCTTCGTGGTGGTCGGTCAGCATCGCCACAATGCCATGCAGGCGCTGCGCGTCCTCGATGATGTCGATCGGACCCTCGGCATGCACGGCCTCGTAGTTCCAGGTCGGCACAACACGATGGTGTTCCGCCTTCGAAGGATAGGATGACGGCGTCACATACGCCTCCACCCCCTGGAACACCGCGATGCCGCGCGTAAGCCCGCGCCAATGCGGATTGGCCCGCGCGACATGCCCGATCACCTGGCCATCCCGATACAACAGCGGCAGATGCGTGATGCGCGGCACGCCGTCTTCCCCGTTGGACACCAGCAAGGACAGGCGCGCGCTGTCCATGATGGCGGCCAGTGTTTCGACATCGTCTTCGTGGAAGGCGGGCGGGTTGTACATGCGGCCATGGTAGTCGGCACTTGACTCGGCCGCCACGCCATGCGCGCAACCCGGCCATGACTGAACCACTGCCCGACTTCCTCAATCGCGACCGCCCGCCGGTGCCGGATATCGTGGAATCCCAGGCCATCCTGTCCTTCCATCTGGAAGGCAAACCAGTGCGCGGCCGGCTGATCCGCCTGGGCGCGCTTGCGCATGCGCTGCTGTCCCGGCACGACAACCCGCCCGCCGTCACCCGCCTGATGGGCGAGGCGCTGGCGCTGACCGCGGGCCTGGCCGCCGCGCTGAAATACCGCGGCAGTTTTTCCGTGCAGGCCAAGGGCGATGGCGCGGTCTCCATGCTGGTCGCGGACTGCACGGATGACGGCCAATTGCGCGGCCATGCCGGCCTGCGCCCCGACAAGTTGGCCACACTGCTGGCGGCCGAACCGGACCCGCCGGCCGGCGCCTTGCTGGGCGGCGGCTACCTGGCCTTCACCGCCGACCAGGGGCCGGAGATGGACCGCTACCAGGGCATTGTCGCGTTGGAAGGTGGCGCGTTGTCGGAAATGGCGCTGCATTATTTCGCCACCTCCGAGCAGCTGCGGGCCGATATCCGCCTGGCCTGTGCGCACGGCCCCGATGGCTGGCGCGCCGCCGCGCTGATCCTGGAACGCGTGGCCGGCGAAGGCGGCATCGGCGAGCTGTCCGATGCCGAACAGGACGACGCCTGGGCCGCCGCATTGGCACTGGCCGCCACGCTGACCGAAGCGGAATTGCTGGACGACGCGATCGACCCCGCGCAGCTTTTGCACCTGCTGTTCAGCACCGAGGGCCTGGTGTTGGATCGCGCTCGCGCGCTGTCCTATGGCTGCCGTTGTTCGCGCGCGAAGCTGACGGCGCTGTTGGGCGGATTTTCCGATGCCGATCTGGACGAAATGGCGGATGCGGCAGGCGACATCATCATGACCTGCGAATTCTGCAACCATGATTTCGTGTTTGCGCGGGGTGAGGTGAAGCGCGGGTAGCTATCGCGGGCGCTTCGCCGCCACCCGCATCGCCGCCCCCAGCGCCGCACGCGCCCACACCAGCAATTCATCCGCCTCATCCATCACCTGGTCCGGCACGCGCCAATAGGCCAGGTCGATGGACCGCCCGCCCTTCACATAGCTCAGCGCCGGCCCGGCGCCGCGCAGCGCATCGCGGTTGCCGTCATCCACGCGCAGATACAGCGCGTCATCACTGACCAGGCCCAGCATCACGCCATGGCAGAAAATACCCGTCTTGCCGAACATCCGCCGCGCCGAAACACGGCCCAACGGCGCCAATTGCTCGACCAGGAATTCCAGGTATCCGCTGCTGGCGACCATGCGCCCATCCTATGGTCACGCCCGCGCCGCCGCCATCACCGGATAACGCGGTTTCAACAGCGCATGGTCAGGCTCCGCCCGCGCGAAGAACCAGCCTTGCATCATGTCCACCCGCGCGGCCTGGCAGGCGGCGCAGTCGGCCGCGGTCTCCACGCCCTCGGCCACCACCTGCGCGCCAAGCCCGTGCAGGAAGCGCACCAGATGCGGCAGGAAATCCGGCGCGTCACGCAGCAGCCAGCGGTCCAGTTTCACCACATCCACACCGCCGGCCGCCAGGCTGCGAATTTCGGAAAACCCGCTGCCCAGATCATCCAGCGCCACCTTCAGACCCAGCGCGCGCAGCGCCATGCCGGTGGCGGCGGGCATCAGGCCGCGATGCGCCTCACCCAGTTCGATGCAGATGCGGCCGGGCGCGACGCCCGCCTGCGCCGCCGCATCCAGCATGGGGCGCAGCACATCCACGCCGCCCGCGGCGATGCTGCGGCCATCCAGGTTCAGGTAGAGCGTGGCATCGCCAGGTGCGACAGCGGCGAAGGCGCGCACGCCCTCGGCTTGCAGCGCGGCCTCCAGCGCCGGCAGGCAGCCCAGCGTGGCGGCCAGGTCCAGCAGCGCGGGCGGTGTGGCGCAGCCCAGCGCTTCCTGGCCGCGCAACAGCGCCTCCAGCCCCAGCACGCGGCCATTCCGCGCATGCACGATCGGTTGCAGCGCAACCCGCAGCCGCGCGGCACCCGTCAGCAGCGCCGCGGCGCTTGCAGGGCGCAGGCCTGGCGCGGTTTGCGTTCGCATGGCGGCACTATGGTGGGCCAGGCGCCGCGCCGTGCCACACGAAACGCGGCGCGCACGCAATTGCGCGTGATCCGGGGCATCGCATCGCCCCCACGAAGCGCGTAGATTGTGCCCATGAACAAGCTGTTCACCCCGGTCACCTTCAAGCCCATCCGCCAGGCGCCGCTGCCACAGACGCATCGCATGCGCGTGGACAGCCCCTTCGAGCCCAACGGCGACCAGCCCGCCGCCATCCGCGAACTGATCTCGGGCCTGGAAGCGGGGGAACGCGACCAGGTGCTGCTCGGTGTGACCGGTTCGGGCAAGACCTTCACCATGGCGAAGGTGGTGGAGGCGCTGCAACGCCCAGCACTGGTCCTCGCACCCAACAAGACGCTGGCGGCCCAGCTGTATGGCGAGATGAAAAGCTTCTTCCCCGACAATGCGGTGGAGTATTTCGTCAGCTACTACGACTACTACCAGCCCGAAGCCTATGTGCCGCGCACCGACACCTACATAGAAAAAGACAGCCAGATCAACGAACAGATCGACCGCATGCGCCACGCCGCCACACAGGCGCTACTGGAACGCAATGACGCGATCATCGTGGCGTCGGTCTCCTGCATCTACGGCATCGGCAGCGTGGAAACCTATTCGCGCATGGTGGTGAAGCTGGAGCGCGGCGGGCGCATCGATCGCGACGCGCTGATCAAGGGGCTGGTGGAGCAGCAGTATCGCCGCAATGACATGGGTTTCCAGCGCGGCGCCTTCCGCGTGCGCGGGGAGAGCGTGGACATCTGGCCCTCGCAGCTGGAAGACCGCGCCTGGCGCATTTCCATGTTCGGCGACGAGGTGGACGGCATCCGCGAATTCGACCCGCTGACGGGCGAGGTCACGGCGGAATTGGAGCGCGTGAATCTCTACGCCAACAGCCACTATGTGACGCCGAGGCCCACGCTGTCGCAGGCCGTGCAGCGCATCAAGCTGGAGCTGAAGGAACAGCTCGCCGCACTGCACGCCGAAGGGCGCCTGCTGGAAGCGCAGCGCCTGGAACAGCGCACCACCTTCGACATGGAGATGATGGAAACCACCGGTTCCTGCAAAGGGATCGAGAATTATTCGCGCTATCTGTCAGGCCGGAATCCCGGCGAACCGCCGCCGACTTTGTTCGAATACCTGCCCGAAAACGCCGTGCTGGTGGTGGATGAAAGCCATGTGACCGTGCCGCAGATCGGCGGCATGTTCAAAGGCGACTACGCGCGCAAATCCATCCTG
>JAAFHD010000262.1 GCA_013298245.1 Alphaproteobacteria bacterium | reverse complement strand
AAAATCCACGCCGGGCCTTGGTTGCAACGCGCGTTCATGCGCATCGCCATGGATGTCGACGATGCCTGGCAGCACCCAGCAACCGCTGGCGTCGAAGCGCTGGCCGGCGGCGGTGTCGGTGATGCGACCGTCTGCCATGTGCAGGGCGCCGCTGGTCAGCGCGCCGTCGCGCAGCACCTGGCCGTTGGCGATGGTCCAATCCTTCATGGTGTCTCCACGACAAGCTGCATGCGGGCCGCGGCATAGCGCGCGATACTGACCTCGATCGGCGTGCCGTCGGGTTCGATGTTGACGGCTTCCGTCAGCAGCACGGGGCGGGAACGGGACTGTTCCAGCCAGGCGGCTTCCTCGGTGCTGGGCAATGTGGCGGTGATGCGCGTGACGCGGCGGCGATAGTCGTTGACACCCATGGCCGACAGCGCGGCGGTTATGGATGGGTTGCGGGACAACAACTCCTGCATCGCGGCGAAGCGCGCAAGCGGGAAGTGATGCGCGGCGAGACTGACAGGGCGGCGGTTCACCATTCCCAGACGCAGCGCGACCACCAGCGGCCGACCGCGGCGCATGCGCAGCAATTCGGCGATGCGGCCCTCGGCCGGGATTTCGCGGATGCGGATGATGCGGCCTGACGGTTCGCGCGCTTGCGCCAGGATGTTTTCGGAAAAGCGGGTGCGGCTGCCGATCGGGTATTCGATCACGTCCTCCGACACGAAGGAGCCACGGCCCTGTTCGACACGCACCAAGCCGCGATTGGCCAACTCCTCCATGGCGCGGCGGATGGTGTGGCGATTGACGCCGAAATCCTTGGACAGCACGGCTTCCGTGGGCAGTCGCGCGCCCTGCGGCAGCTTGCCTTCGCGAATCTCGGCCTCGATGCGCGCGGTGATCTGGCGCCAGAGCGAGACGCCCTCTCCGCGCGGCAGGTGCATCGGCGATGTCATCGAAGCTTCAGGCAAGAACCGACCTTTCACTAGCATCATCCGGGTTGACGGTAGGGCCAGTTCATGATGTTGTCTAGACATCCGAATGACCGTATGTCCTGACATCTCGCTGCAAGACCGTAAGGCCTGGATGGCCGTTCTCGCGCGCGCCGATAGAGAGGCGCTGCGGGCGGCTTTGGCAGATGGCGCGCCGCTGCCTGGCTGGACCAGGTTGCGCGGGCCTGAAACCGGGCTGCTGATGCTTCGCGGACGCATGGGCGGCGATGGTCAGGCCTTCAACCTGACCGAGACCACGATCACCCGCTGCACTGTCTCGATGGATGGGCGCATGGGGCATGCGACGGTGCTAGGGCGCGATGCGGCGCATGCCGAACTGGCCGCCGCGATCGATGCGGCGATGCAGGACGCGGCCTTCCGCGAAACGCTGCGGCAGCGCGTGATCGAACCGCTGGCGGCCGCACAGGAAGCAGCGCGGGCGCGTGATGCACGGCGCGCGGAGGCGACACGCGTGCGCTTCCACACCATGGCGGCGATGCGATGATCGCGCCGGGCTTCGCCGATCCCGGGATGGACTCGCAGGCCTGCTTCCGCGCTCTGCTGACGGCGATGTCCTACCCTGGGCGCATTGTGGCGCTGCCGTCACCAACCGGCATGCCATCGGGCCTACCGCCGGCGATGGCCGCGCTGGTGCTGGCGCTGTGCGATGAACAGACGCCGTTGTGGCAGGATGCGGGCGATGACGCAGCGGCGTGGATCGCCTTTCACACCGGCGCGCCAGCGGCATCGCTGGAGGCCGCGCGTTTTGTCATGGTGACGGCTGCGCTGCCTTCGCTCGGCGCGCTTTGCGCCGGCACCGACGAAGAGCCGCAGGACGGCGCGACATTGCTGTTGCAAGTGGCGGCGCTGTCGGAAGGCGCGGGCTGGGTGCTGCAAGGGCCGGGCATCAAGGATGCCGCGCGGTTGCGCGTGGATGGTGCGCCGGACGGCTTCGTGGCCGCGCGCGCGGCGCTGGCGCCGATCTTCCCGCGCGGCATCGACATTGTGCTGTGCGCGGGCGATCGCATCGCTGCCTTGCCACGCACCACGCGGATCGCGGAGAGCGGTTGATGTATGTTTCGGTGAAGGGCGGCGAACAGGCGATCGACGCGGCGCATACTTGGCAGGCGGCGCTGCGGCGCGGTGATGCGGCGGTGCCGGAGGTGAGCATCACGCAGCTCCGCGAACAGCTGGGCCTGGCGGTGGATCGCGTGATGGCGGAAGGCGCTTGTGCTGATCCGGAACTGGCGGCGCAGGCGCTGAAGCAGGCGCGCGGCGATACGACAGAAGCGGCGTTTTTGCTGCGCGCTTATCGCAACACGCTGCCGCGGCTTGGGGCTTCGCTGCCGATGGATACGGGCGCTATGCGCGTGGAGCGGCGCATCAGCGCAACCTACAAGGATTTGCCTGGCGGGCAGGTGCTGGGGCCGACCTTTGACTACACGCATCGGCTGCTGGAATTCGCTGCGCCGATAGCTGCGCCGCCTGTGGAAGCGACAGAACCCGCGGCCGCGATGCCGCGTGTCAGTGATGTGCTGGCCCGCGAGGGGTTGATGGCACGCGACGCGCCAAGCGATGCGGAGCCGGCCGACATCACGCGCGATGGGCTGCGCTTTCCGGCCGATCGCAGTCTGCGCTTGCAGGCGATGGCGCGCGGCGATGAGGGGTTCCTGCTGGCGATGGGGTATTCCACGCAGCGTGGCTACGGCAATGCGCATCCCTTTGTGGGTGAGATCCGCATCGGTGCGGTCAGCGTGGAAATCGTGCCGCCGGAGCTGGGCTTCGCGATCGACATCGGAGAGATCACCGTCAGTGAATGCCAGATGGTGAACCAGTTCGCAGGCAATGCAGAGGCGCCGCCGCAGTTCACGCGCGGTTATGGCCTGGTGGTTGGGCGCAATGAGCGCAAGGCGATGGCGGTGGCGCTGGTGGATCGGGCGCAGCGTGCGCCGGAGCTCGGCGAGGACGTGAAGGCCCCCGCGCAGGACGCCGAATTCGTACTGTATCATTGCGACAATGTGGAAAGCACCGGCTTCGTCGAACACCTGAAGCTGCCGCACTATGTCGATTTCCAGTCGGAGCTGGAAAAGCTGCGCAGCCTGCGCGCGCGCTGGGAAGCGGAGCGCGCGTCATGACCACCGGCTACAATTTCGCCTATCTGGATGAGGCGACGAAGCGGATGATCCGCCGCGCGTTGTTGAAGGCCATCGCGGTACCGGGCCACCAGGTGCCTTTCGGCGCGCGCGAGATGCCGTTGCCTTATGGCTGGGGCACTGGCGGCATCCAGGTAACGGCCAGCGTGATCGGGTCGGATGACCGCCTGAAGGTGATCGACCAGGGTGCGGATGACACGACCAACGCGATTTCAATTCGGCGGTTTTTCGCTCGTGTGGCGGGAGTGGAAACCACTGAGTCCACGACCGAAGCCACGATCATCCAGACACGCCACCGCATTCCGGAAACGCCGCTGCGCGAGGACCAGGTGCTGGTCTATCAGGTGCCGATGCCGGAGCCGCTGTTCAAGCTGGAACCGCGCGTCCGGGAGAGCACCAAGCTGCACGCGCTGGCCGAATACGGGCTGATGCAGGTGAAGCTGTATGAGGACATCGCGAAGCAGGGTGAGGTCGCGACCAGCTACAACCATCCGGTGATCGTGGATGGGCGATATCTGATGTCGCCCTCGCCCATCCCGGCCTTCGATAATCCGAAGATGGACATGAACCCAGCGATCCAGCTGTTCGGCGCCGGGCGGGAGAAGCGCATCTACGCGGTGCCGCCCTATACGCGCGTGGAGAGCCTCGACTTCGAGGACCATCCCTTCCGGCCGATCCGCGCGCCGCATGCCTGCGCGCTATGTCGCAGCACGGAGAGCTACCTGGACGAACTGATCACGGATGACCGCGGCGGGCGTCGCTTCATCTGCTCTGACACTGATTACTGCGCGCAGAGGCAGCGCACATGATGCACGCTGAGGGCCTTGTGCTCCGCTTCGGGGCGGTGGCGGCGCTGGATGATGTCGCGATGGAGATTCACCCCGGCGAGGTGCTGGCGATTGTCGGCGAAAGTGGTTCCGGCAAGACATCGCTGCTGCGCGTGCTGGCTGGGTTGCAGCCAGTGCAGGCGGGCAGCGTTGTGTTTGACGGGCAGGAGGTTCTGTCGCTGTCGGATGCGGCGAAGCGGCGGCTGATGCGGACCGAATGGGGTTTCATCCACCAGAATGCGCGCGATGCGCTGCGGCTGGATATATCCGCCGGCGGCAATGTCGGCGAACGGCTGATGGCGGCCGGTGCGCGGCATTATGGCCGCATCCGCGAAGAGACAGCGCATTGGCTGCGCCGCGTGGAAATCGACCCCGCGCGGATGGATGAGAACCCGCGCAATTTCTCTGGAGGCATGCAGCAGCGATTGCAGATCGCCCGCACGCTGATCACGCGGCCGCGCCTGGTGTTCATGGATGAACCGACGGGTGGGCTGGATGTTTCGGTGCAGGCAAAGCTGTTGGATCTGATCCGCGGCCTGGTGGCTGAACTGGGCCTCGCGGTGGTGCTGGTCACGCATGACATCGCAGCCGCGCGGCTGCTGGCACACCGCATCATGGTGATGCGCCATGGACGCGTGGTGGAGGAAGGGCTGACCGATCGCGTGCTGGACGATCCGCGGCACGCCTACACGCAGTTGCTCGTCTCCTCGGTGCTGGCGGCATGACGGTTTTGCGGGTCGAGGCGCTGGCCAAGGATTTCATGCTCCATCTGCAGGGCGGTCTGCACATGCCGGTGCTGCGCGATGTCGCACTGGCGATCGGCGCGGGCGAATGCGTCGCACTGGTCGGGCCATCGGGTGCTGGCAAGTCCACATTGATGCGCTGCATCCAGGGCAATTACGGCGTGGGTGCCGGGCACATCATGCTGCGGCACTGCGGCGAATGGGTGGATGTGGCGGCTGCCGATGCGCGGCTGATGCGCGCGGTCAGGCGCGATACGCTCGGCTATGTCTCGCAATTCCTGCGCGTTATTCCGCGCGTGCCGTCGCTGGAGATCGTGGCCGAGCCGCTGCTGGCGCGCGGCGTGCCAGGCGATATAGCGCGCGTGCGCGCGAAGGATCTGCTGCTGCGGCTGAACATGCCCGAAGCGTTGCATGGCCTGCCGCCCGCCACGTTTTCAGGTGGCGAGCAGCAGCGCGTGAATCTCGCGCGCGGCTTCGCGCCGCACTACCCGCTGCTGTTGCTGGACGAACCAACCGCCAGCCTGGACGCCGCCAATGCGGAAGTGGTGATCGGGCTGATCACCGAGGCGAAACGCGCGGGTTCCGCGATCTTGGGCATTTTCCACGATGCAGCGGTCCGTGCGCGGGTTGCCGATCGATTGTTTGAAGTCCATCCGGTGCGGGAGACAGCATGACCGACACGATCCTCTCCAACGCCCGCATCATCCTGGCGGACAGCATCATCCACGGCACGCTGGTGCTGCGTGGCGGCGCCATTCATGACGTGCAGCCGGGGGCAAGCGCGGTAGCCGGCGCCATCGATTGCGGCGGCGACGACCTGATCCCCGGTGTGGTTGATGTGCACACCGACAATCTGGAACGCCAGGTGTTGCCGCGGGCCTCCGCGCGCTGGCCGAGCCGCAGTGCATTCCTTGCACATGACGCACAGTGTGCGGCGGCGGGCGTGACCACGGTGCTG
>JAAFHD010000261.1 GCA_013298245.1 Alphaproteobacteria bacterium | reverse complement strand
CGCAGCAAACGCCGCCGCGGCGCTGAACAGGAAGGCCGCGGGCACGCCACCCAGTGCGGCCATGCCGCCGGCGACGATGAAGGAACACGCGCCGGAAATGCCCACGCCCGCCGCGTGCCACGTGACCGCGCGGGATTGCGCCGCACCCTCCAGCCGGTCGGCGATCACCTTCAGGCCAGGCATGTAGCAACCGGCCCAGCCGATGCCCGCCAGGCAACGCAGCGCCATGCCCAGCCAGAAATCATCGGTGAAGGCGAAGCCGAGATGCGATAGCGCGGCCGCGCCCGTGCCGATCATGTAGATGCGCCGCGCCGGCACGCGATCGGTGAGCGATACCAGCACCGGGACAGCGGCCACATAGGCCAGGAAATACGCGCCGATCAGCCAGCCGGCCTCGGTGCCGGACAGCCCCCAGCGCGCGATGAAATCCGGCAGCAGCGCGGGCAGCGTGAAGGTGCCGATCTGCGCCAGCACCTGCGCGATGACAACCAACGTGACGAAGCGGACAGGATGCACGCGCCAGCCTAACATCACCTTCCCGGCCGCCCGCAACCATGCCAATTTCCCGCCACGCATCGGTGACCCGAAAGGGTTGAAACGGGAACGCGCGAACCGCGGCTGCCCCCGCAACTGTACGTGGTGCACTGGTCCAGCATGCCATTGCGGCGACACGCCGTGAGAAGGCGGACCAGGTGGAAGCCCGCTTCCACACCACAAGCCAGGAGACCGGCCGAAGCGGAGTTGTCTCGCGTGTTGTGGGCGGGGTGCACCACGGCCATGGGTCCCCGCGCAAGCGGTCCTGTTTGCGGGAACGACGAGCCCCTGGGCGCATTCCGCGCTTCAGGGAACCATGCTCGGAGGGTTCCATTATGCGACGTTTGTCGTTGCTGTTCTTCACTGCCATCTGCGCTCCGGCGCTGGCGCAACAAGCCATCCCGGATACCGTCATCACCAGCGCGCGCATCCCCACCACGACCGAACGCGTGCCGGTCGCGACCACCACCATCACGCGCGAGGATATCGAGACCCGCGGCTACACAACGCTAGCCGACGCGCTGATGTTCGTGCCCGGCATCAATGTGGTGCCGCAGGGCGGGCCTGGCGCGTTGACCTCGGGCTTCATGCGCGGGCTGAATTCCAACCACACGCAGGTGCTGCTGGACGGCGTGCCGGTGAACGACGTGTCCGGCACGAACAACGCGTTCAATTTCGGCAGCCTGTTGCTGGCGGGCGTGGAGCGCATCGAGGTGCTGCGCGGGCCGGCGAGTTCGCTCTATGGCTCCAACGCGTTGGGCGGTGTGGTGAACATCATCACGCGGCGCGCGCCGGCGGACCGCCAGGCGCAATTCTTCGGCGGCATCCTGGGCGGCTCGCAGGCGACGCTGCGCGCTGATGGCGGCGTGGCCGGGACGGTTGGCGATTTCGACTACCTGGTCGCCGCTGAATCGCTGTCCACTCGCGGCTTCAATGTGGTGCCAGGTCGGCTCGCGACCAATCGCGGTGAAGCCGATGGTTATCGCGGCATCGCCACCATCGCGCGACTGGGCTGGACGCCACTGCCCGGCAGCCGCGTGGAGGGCACCTTGCGCTGGCAGGATGCGCGCTTTGGCCTGGATCGCTTCGGTGCGGATGACCCGAATTTCCGCGCCGCTGAACGCCGCATCACCGGCCAGATTCGCGGCGAGACATCGCTGTTCGATGGCGCCTGGATCACCGGCCTGCGCTTCGGCGTCAGCGATGAACGGCGCGATTATCGCAACCTGCCCGATGCGTTTTCGACCGCGAGGGCCAATGATAATTTCAGCGGCCAGCGCATGACGCTGGACTGGGGCAATCGCGTGCGCTTGCCCGAACTGGGACCGCTGCGCGATGGCGCCGCATCCTTCGGCCTGGGCTGGCTGCGCGAGAGCACGATCAGCGCTTCCGGCAACGCACCCTTCCGCACGGTGACGAATGCGCGGCAGGACACGATTTCGGGCCACCTGGCGCTGCAATACCGGCTGGGTGCGCGGCTGGATTTGTCGGCCGGGATGCGCGTGGATTCCATCGAGGGTTTTGGCGCGACGCCGACCTGGCGGCTGGGCGCTGTCTATGCGCTGCCGGAATTCAACACGCGGCTGCGCGCGGCGGTGGGCAGCGGGTTTGCCGCACCTTCGCTGTTCCAACGCTTCGGCGTATCGCCCTTCTTCGTCGGCAACCCGAACCTGCGGCCCGAGCGCAGCACGAGTTGGGAAGTGGGCGTGGAGCATGATGTCGGGCGCGTCGCGACATTGGGCGCCACCTATTTCCAGACCTGGGCGAATGAGCTGATCGACACGCGCTTCGCCGGCGGTGTTTTCACGCCGATCAATGTCGCGCGCGCGCGCATCAATGGTGTCGAGACATCGGTGACGGTGCGGCCGGCGCCATGGCTGGAAACGCGCGCGGCCTGGACGTTTACGCGCGCCTTCAACAGCGACACCGGCGCCAGGCTGTTGCGTCGGCCCGAGAATGTCGTGTCGATTTCGGCGCGCGTATCGCCGATACAGGGGCTGTCGATCACGCCGGAGATTCTGGTCACTGGCGCGGCACAGGATTTCCTGGTGGCCAATAGCGGCGCGTCGGCCTTCACGCCGGCGCGCAAGCCTGGTGGCACCACGGCGAACCTGGCCATCACCTATCGCGCCAGCGAGAACATCACGCTGGTGCTGCAGGCGCGGAACCTGGGCAACAACCCGTTCGAGCCGACCAGCGGGTATGTGATTCCCGGGCGCAGCATCGTGTTCGGGACGCGTTTCTCGCTTTAGTCCTGGCACCAACGCGGCGACCATGGTGTAGGCTTCGCACCATGAGTCGCCGCATCCCGGAGATCACCCCTGACCTCATGCTCCGCGCCTATCGCGCGGGGCTGTTCCCGATGGCGGAGGCGCGCACCAGCCAGCGCCTCTATTGGCTTGATCCGGAAATGCGCGGCGTGCTGCCGCTGAATGGTTTCCACCTGCCGAAACGCCTGAAACGCACCGTGCAAAGCGGCCGCTTCACTGTCACCACCAACCAGGATTTTCCGGCGGTGATCCAGGGCTGCGCGGCCTCCGCGCCCGGGCGCGAGGACACCTGGATCAACACCGATATCGAAGCGCTGTTCACCGCGCTGCATCGCAATGCGCATGCGCATTCGGTCGAGACCTGGCTGGATGGCGAATTGGTCGGCGGCCTTTATGGCGTCGCGATCGGCGGTGCCTTCTTTGGCGAGAGCATGTTCAGCCGCGCAACCGACGCATCCAAGGTGGCGCTGGTGCACCTGGTCGCGCGGTTGCGCCTGTTCGGGTTCACGCTGCTGGACACGCAGTTCATCACCGAACACCTGGCGCAATTCGGCACGGTGGAAATCCCGCGCGCCGAGTACAAGGCGCAGCTGGCCTCCGCGCTGGACGCGCCGGCGCATTGGGAAGACACGCCGCCGCCGGAGCTGGTCAGCGCGGAAATCAGCGCGCTGCGCCTTCCTTCGCCAGGATAGATTTTTTGCGCGCCAGGCCCCAGCGATAGCCGGTCAGCGCGCCATCCTTGCCCACCACGCGATGGCACGGCACGGCCAAGGACACATGGTTCTGCGCGCAGGCCCGCGCCACAGCGCGTGTGGCGCGAGGCTCGCCCATGCGCGCGGCCAGTTCGGAATAGGTCACGGTTTCGCCAAAGGGGATCGCCTGCAGGGCTTCCCACACGCGGCGCTGGAAGGCGGTGCCGCGCAAATCTAGCGGCAGTGCCAAGGCGGCGCGCGGTTCCTCGATCCAGGCGATGACGGCGCGCAGGGTTTCGGCCAGTGCGTCGGGTGCGGGTTCCACGCGCGCGGCGGGGAAGCGGTGCCGCAGGTCGCCTTCGATCGCGACGGGGTCCTCGCCGAAGCCCAGGAAGCACACGCCGGCGGCCGTCGCGCCGACCAGCAGCGGGCCGAGCGGCGTGTCGGCATGCGCGATCTGGATGGTCTCGCCCGCGCCGCCACGCCGGGCGGCGCCGGGCGTCATGCCCAACTGCCGGCCAGGCGTTTCATAGACGCGCGATTCGCTGCCGAAGCCGGCCTCGGCCACCGCGTCGGCAACGCGCGCGCCGCCCGCTAGCGCCGCGCCGAGGCGGCGGCCGCGCACGCCCTCGGCGTAGCTGCGCGGGGTCAGTCCGGTGATCTCCTTGAACAGGCGCAGGAAGTGGTGCGGCGCATAGCCGGCGCGCGCGGCCAGCGCGGCGAGAGATGGAATGGCCTCCGACGCTTCGATCATCGCAATCGCGGCCTGGATCGCCGCGCGATGCAAGGCAGCGCGATCACCCTTCGGGTCGCAGCGCTTGCACGCACGAAAACCGGCGGCCTCCGCGCCCGGCGCATCGGCAAAGAATCGCGCATTGCGCCGCAGCGGCGGGCGCGAAGGACAACCCGGCAGGCAGAACACGCCCTGCGTCGCCACCGCATACAGAAACGGCCCGCAACCAGGTGTGGCATCGCGCGCCAGCACCGCTTGCCAGCGCAGGTCATCGAGGGTCGGGGTCAGCGCATCCATGGCCCAGATATGGCGCGGCACGACGCGCGCGGCCATCCGGGTCTTGCGGTCACATCAGGCGTCTTCACCCAGCGCGCGCCGGCGCAAATCCTGCAGCCGCTGCGCGCCGCCGCGAATGCGCGGGTGCAGCGCCATCACCGCCTCGTGGCTGCGCAAGGCGCCGGCGAAATCACCCGCCTGTTCCTGCCAGCGCGATAGATGCTCAAGCGCCATCCACTGCCGTGGCTCCAGCCGCAGCGCGTGCTGCAAATCCGCCGCCGCCGCGCGCGAATCGCCGGCCGCATGCTGCGCCAATGCGCGGCCCAGCCAGGCTTCCGGCAGTTCTGGTGCCAGCGTGATCGCGGCGTCGTAATCCTCCAGCGCATCGGGCGCCTGGTTGGCGGCCATGTTGCGATGGCCACGGTTCATCAGCAGCGTCACGGCAGGCGTGGAACGCTGCCCCCATAATTGCAAGATGCGCCGTTCAACCAGCGCAGCACCCTGTTCATCCGGCGCATCGCGCAGCGCGTCGAAAGCGCGCGACAATTCTTCCTGCGCGGGGTTGGGCGGGCGCGCGGGTTGCGCGAATGCGGTCGCGGATAGCAGCAGAAGGGCAAGCAAAAAGCGCATGCCCACAGCATGGGCGCCGCCACGCACGGACTGCAAGACGGAATTCAACCCTGCTCCAGCTCGCTGTCCCAATAGAGGTAGTCGCGCCAGCTTTCGTGCAGGTAGTTGGGCGGGAAGCCGCGGCCATTATCCTGCAGTTCCCAGCTGGTTGGCGGGCGTGGCGCCTGCATCGGGATCATGCGGCATTCGCGCGGCAAATGGTTGCCCTTGCGCAGGTTGCACGGCCCGCAGGCGGCCACGACGTTTTCCCAGCTGGTGCGCCCGCCGCGGCTGCGCGGGATCACGTGGTCGAAGGTCAGTTCATGCGCCGGCCGCGCATCGCCGCAGTATTGGCATTCGAAGCGATCGCGCAGAAAAACGTTGAACCGCGTGAAGGCCGGGCGCCGCGCCGAGGGGATGTATTCGCGCAGCGCGATGACGCTGGGCAGGCGCATGGCCATCGACGGGCTGTGCACCTCCGCGTCGTATTCCGACAGCACGGAGACACGGTCCAAGAACACGGCCTTCACCGCATCCTGCCAGGACCA
>JAAFHD010000260.1 GCA_013298245.1 Alphaproteobacteria bacterium | reverse complement strand
CAGCGCCTGCCCAATACGGGTGAGGACATGGCGCGCCTGGCCGCCAATCGCGTGCTGATGGATGGCTCGCCCTCCGGCGGCCGCCTGCTGCAAATCTTCACCGAAACGGTGATCGGCCCGATCTTCTTCGAGCTGATCCAGCGCAAGGGCGACCAGGGCTTTGGCGAGGGCAACTTCAAGGCACTGTTCGAATCCATCGAACTCGACCAGGTCCGCCGCGGGGTGCTGAAACCCGCCGCCGAATAGGGCGGCTTGCGCGCCACCGCCCAGCCGCGCTTCACTCCCGTCATGGGTGCCCGTGGCACCCCACCAATGGGAGACTTCTGATGAACCGTCGCGATCTGATGGCCGCGGGTGCGGCCACCATGCTGGCCGGCCCGGCGCTGGCGCAACCGGCGCAGGCGCGCACCATCCGCTATGTGCCGCACGCCAACCTGCCCAATATCGACCCCTTCACCAACACTGCCTTCGTGGCCCGCGACCACGCCTTCCTGGTCTTCGACCAGCTCTATGGCATGGACGAAAACTTCCAGGTCCGCCCGCAGATGGTGCAGGGCCATGTGGTCGAAAATGACGGCCTGCTGTGGCGCTTCACGCTGCGCGATGGCCTGCGCTTCCATGACGGCACGCCGGTGCGCGGCCGCGACTGCATCGCATCCATTCGTCGCTGGGGCCGGCGCGACGCCTTCGGCCAGGTGCTGATGGCGCGCGTGGCCGACATGACGGAGGAGAGCGATCGCGTCTTCTCCATCCGCCTCAACACGCCCTTCCCGAAGATGCTGGACGCCTTCGGCAAGGTGACCACGTCCTGCCTGTTCGTGATGCCCGAGCGGCTCGCGAATGTGGACCCCTTCCAGAACATCACCGAAGCAGTCGGCAGCGGCCCCTATCGCTTCGTGCAGAATGAATGGGTGCCCGGCTCGCGCCTGGCCTATACCCGCAACGCCGACTACGTGCCGCGCCAGGAAGCGCCCAGCATGACGGCGGGCGGCAAGGTCACGCATTTCGACCGCGTCGAATGGCTGATCATGCCCGACCCCGCGACGGCCAGTGCTGCCCTTCAGGCCGGTGAAATCGACTGGTGGGAACAGCCGACGGCCGATCTTTTCCCCTCCTTCATGCGCGGTGCGGCGGCGCGCAATATCGCGGTGGACATCATCAACAATTCCGGGCTGATCGGGATTTTCCGCCCGAACCACGCCTCGGCGCCGTTCAACAATCCGGCGGTGCGCCGCGCCGTCGTCACCGCCATCAACCAGATGGATTTCATGACCGCGGTGATCGGCACCGCGGGCGTCGAAGGCCGCGCCAATCTGCGGCGCGAGGGCATTGGTTTCTTCGCGCCGGAAAGCCCCTCGGCCTCCACCGTCGGCCTGGACCGGCTGCGCAAAAGCATCGACGCCGCGCGCGCTGAATTGCAGGCCGCAGGTGCGATGGGCGCGCGGCTCGTGCTGCTGAACGCGACCGACCTGTCGTCGATCAACGCGGCATCGCTGGTGGGTGCGGATCTGTTCCGCCGGATGGGTTTCAACGTGGAACTGGTCAGCACGGATTGGGGCACGCTGGTGGCCCGCCGAGCCAGCCGCAACCCGCTGGAACAGGGCGGCTGGTCGGGCTTCTTCACCTTCTGGTCGGGCGTGGACCATTGGAACCCGTCTTCGCATGCGTCGATCCGCGGGCATGGCGAGCAGGCCTGGCCCGGCTGGCCCACCATCCCGGCGTTGGAAACGCAGCGCGACGCCTGGTTCAACGCGCCCAACGAAGCCGCCGAGCGCGCGGCGACGACGGAGATGCAGCGCATCGCCTTCGAGGAAGTGCCCTATGTGCCGACCGGCATGTACTACCAGCCGACCGCCTTCCGGCGGAACCTGACCGGCATGTTGAAGGGCCAGCCGCCGCTGTTCTGGAACCTGCGGCGCGGCTGACAACAACGCGCGCGTTGCCGCTTGGCGACGCGCGCGCTTGCCGCCACAGTGCGGTCCACAGGATCTGGAGGCAAAGACCATGCAACGTCGTCAACTCGCCACGGCCGCCGCGATCGGCAGTGCCACGCTCGCCACGCCCGCGCTGAGCCAAGGGCGCATCGAGTGGCGCATGGTCACCATCTGGCCGCGCAATTTGCCGGGGCCGGGTGTGGCGGCGCAGCGCGTGGCGGACCGGATTGGTGCGCTGTCGGGCGGGCGGTTGACGGTGCGGTTGTTCTCGGCCGGTGAAGTGGTGCCGGCACCTGGTGCGTTTGACGCGGTGGCCGCTGGTACCGCCGATTTGTACCACGGCGTGCCGGCCTTCTGGATTTCGAAGTCGCCCGGCATCGGCTTCTTCGGCAGCTTCCCGTTTGGCCTGACGGCGCAGGAACGCCAGGGCTGGATGCTGCATGCCGGCGGCCAGGCGATGTACGATGAAATCTACGGCCGCTTCGGCATCAAGCCCTTCATCTGCGGCGATAGCGGGCCGCAATGGCTGGGCTGGTTCCGCCGCGAAATCCGCGGCATCGAGGATTTCCGCGGCCTGCGCTTCCGCACCACGGGCCTGGGTGCGGAGATGTTCCGTCGCGCCGGCGCATCGGTGGTGAACCTGCCGGCGGGCGAGATCTTTTCCGCGTTGCAATCGGGCACGATCGACGCGGCGGAGTTCCTTGGCCCCTTCTCCGACGCGCCTTTGGGCCTGCACCAGGTGGCGAAGAACTACTATTTCCCCGGCGTGCAGGAGCCGTCTTCGGCGGAAGAAATCGGCATCAACATGGCGCGCTGGAACGCCCTGCCCGATGACCTGAAAGCCATCGTCGCGGCCGTCGCGGCATCGATGCACGACTTCACCACCACCGAATATGATGTGCGCCACCCGGTCGCCTTGCAGGAGCTGGTCACGCGCCACCAGGTGGTGGTGCGCGAAGCCCCGCGCGACCTGCTGATCGCACTCGGCAACACCGCCGGCGAAATGCTGGCGGAACTGCGCAACCACAATGACGCGCTGGTGAAGCGCATCGCCGACAGTTACGCCACTTTCCGCAACCGTTCGGCGGGGTATTACGCGCAGACCTATGCGGCGAATTTCAACGCGCGCACGCTGCCGATCCGCTGGGGTTGATGCGCGCCGCAATCAGGCTGGCGGACGGGCTGGACGCTGCATCGCGCGCCCTTGGCATGTCCGTGCGGTGGTTGGCGGTGCTGGTGGTGGTGGTGCAGTTCCTGGTGGTGGTGCTGCGCTATGTCTGGTCGTCCAGCTTCGTCTGGATGCAGGAGAGCGTGGTCTATATCCACGCCGCGCTCTTCATGCTGGCGATCGGCTACGCATACCTTCTGGACGCGCATGTGCGCGTCGATTTCTTCTACGGCGAATGGTCCGAGCGCAAGAAAGCCATCACCGACATCATCGGCATCCTGTTTACCGTCTTCCCCTTTTGCGCGCTGCTGTGGTGGTCCGCCTTCGGCTATGTGGAGCGCAGCTTCCGCATGGGTGAAGGCCCGATGGCGGTGGGTGGATTGCCGCTGCAACCCTGGCTGAAATCGCTGATCCTGGTGATGGCGACGCTGCTGGGAATGCAGGCGCTGTCCATCCTGATCCGCGCTGTGGCGGTGCTGACGGGTGCCGCACCCAGCATCTTCCCGCGCCGCCAAACGGTCGCTGAGGGATGAGCACTTCCGCCATCGGCCAGTGGCTGGATTTGTTCATGATGATCGCGCTGTGCACGCTCATCATGACGGGCATTCCGGTGGTGTTCATCCTGACCGGTTGCGCGGTGGCCTTCGCGGGGCTTGGCATACTGTTCGGTGCCTTCGATGCCTTCCTGCTGGGCGCGCTGGCGCAGCGCCTGTTCGGCACCATGACCAGCGAAGTGCTGGTCGCGATTCCGCTCTTCATCTTCATGGGGATGATGCTGGAAAAATCCCGCATCGCGCCGGAATTGCTGGAAGCCATGGGGCGCCTGTTCGGCAGCCTGCGCGGCGGCCTGGCGGTGTCTGTCACGCTGGTCGGCGCATTGCTCGCGGCCAGCACCGGCATCGTGGGCGCCACCGTCGTCACCATGGGCCTGATCGCGCTGCCGGCGATGATGAAATACCGCTACGACCCGGCCTATGCCACCGGCACCATCTGCGCCGCCGGCACGCTGGGTCAGATCATCCCGCCCAGCACCGTCATGGTCATCATGGGCGAGGTGCTGGCCGGCGCCTATCAGCAGGCGCAATTGGCGCAGGGCAAGTTCAGCATCGACACCATCTCGGTGGGTGAATTATTCGCCGGTTCCATGATCCCCGGGCTGATGCTGGCGGGCATCTACATCATCTACCAACTCACGCTCGCCTGGCTGAAACCCGAGGTCGGGCCACCCATCCCCGCGAGCGAACGCGAGGGCATCACCGGCGGCGAATTGGCGCGCGCCCTGGTGCCGCCGATCGCGCTGATCCTGGCGGTGCTGGGCAGCATCCTGGCCGGCATCGCCACACCCACCGAAGCCGCTTCCGTCGGCGCGATCGGCGCCACTTTGCTGGCCGGCTTGCGCAACACCAAAGGCTCCGGCTGGCCCATCTATGCGGCCGCTATCGCGGCGTTGCTGATGGTGGTGCTGGCGACCTTCTTCGACATGCGCATCGGCCGCCAGCAGCCGCCCTTCGCCGACCAGGTGGCGATGGGCGCGGCCGCTGTGCTGGGCCTCGTGCTGGCCTATGGCATCGCGCTGTCGCTGTGGCGCACCTTCCGCACCGGCGTGCTGGGCGGCGTGTCGCATTCCACCATGACCGTGACCGCGATGATCTTCGCGACGCTGATTGGTGCGACGATGTTCAGCCTGGTGTTCCGCGGCTTGGGCGGTGACGAGATGATCCGCCATTTCCTGGAAGCCATGCCCGGCGGCAAATACGGCGCGCTGTTCGTGGTGATGCTGGTGATCTTCATCCTGGGCTTCCCGCTGGATTTCGTGGAGATCGTCATCATCGTGATCCCCATCGTGGGGCCGGTGCTGTTGCAGATGGACATCCACCCGATCTGGCTCGGCGTGATGATCGCGGTGAATTTGCAAACGAGTTTCCTGACACCGCCGCTGGGGCCGACGCTGTTCTACATCCAGTCGGTGCTGCCGAAGGGTGTGTCGGCGCGCGATGTGTATCGCGGGGTGATCCCCTTCGTGGCGCTGCAATGCCTGGGGCTCGGGCTGCTGATGGCGTTTCCCGGATTGGCGACGTGGTTGCCGTCAGTGTTGTTTCCCTGATCTCGGGTCCGATCTGGCCAGGCTGAAAAACGCCGAGGCTATCGTCTCCATGCACGCCTGACGCGCAGGAAGCCGCGATAGGCCAGGTTGGCCAGCACCGAGGCGCCCGGGATGCGCAGCACCACACTCAACCAGCGCCAACGCGGCAGCACTGCCCAGATCGCGCCAAAAGCCTGCGCGCCACGGCGCAATTCGCCATCCGCGCCGCGCACATGCATCACCGCCAGTGCTTCTTCGCGCGTCAGCCCGGCACCAAGCGCCGCTGGGTCGCAGCGCGTCGCATCGACGAATTCCAGCGCCTCGGCGCCCGCCGCGCGCTGATAGGCCGCGATCTCGCGCGAGCAGACCGGGCAGGCCCCGTCATAATAGACGACCGTCTTTGTCATGCGCTGGATATGGGCCGCTTGCGCGCGCCGCCAAGCGCGCCATCTGGCGCGGATGACCATGCCCGATTGGCTGATTGCCGAACTGCGTTCCGACCATGCCGGAGAGACCGGTGCGGGGAT
>JAAFHD010000026.1 GCA_013298245.1 Alphaproteobacteria bacterium | reverse complement strand
CACGCCAGGCGTGATCAGCGTCCCCTTGCGGATCATGAAAAGACACGCCGCCGCAGCCTCACTGACCTTGCCCTGGGTGTTCAGCAGAATGGGCGCATCATAGCCATCCGCGCGCGCCTGCAAGGTCGCCAACCGCCCTGCGTGATAATTCGCCGTCGCCTTCACGCGTGGCGGCGAGGCATTGTCCATCAGCCGCACCCATGACGACACACCCACCGCCAAACCCGCCGAAAACTTGGGGTTCCGCTCACGCGGGATGGCCGCCACGGTCCAGCCGGTCGGCCCGCGCGTGGCCTGCGTGCCAGGCCCATCAATCAGGACTTGCAGGCGCACATACACATCGTCATCCGGTTCATTCGCCGGGATAAGCCGCAGCACATCCGCCTTCAGCTGCGCCGTGCTCGGCGGGTGCTCCATGCGCATGATCTTCACGCCCTGCGCCAGTCGTTCCAGGTGTTCATCCAGGCGGAACACGCTGAAGCCGCCCTTCGGGTGGCGGTATGCGCGGATGCCCTCGAACACCGTCGCCGCATAGGTCACCGCCAGCGCGTGGGGGTGGATGCGCGCATCCTCCCACGGGATCAACTGGCCGTTCTGGATCATCACGCGCGCCTGCCAGGCCATCGTCTACTCCTGCGGACAAAGAACCACGCGGCCGGCGCTGCGCCGGCTCGCGACTTCGCTCATCGCTTCGCGGAACCGCGACAACGGGAAGCGCGCATGCACCTCCGGCCGCAGCTTGCCATCGGCCCACCAGCGCACAAGCTGGTCCCACAATGCGCGCACCCGCGGCGCGTGGTGATGCCGGTTGTCGCCCGGCGACCAGCCGACATAGGCGCCCCAATTCAACCCCGCGACGGCGATGTTCTTGAGCAGCAGAATATTGGCAGGAACCTGCGGGATTCCGCCCGCCGCATAGCCCACCGTGACCAGCGTGCCGCCATCCGCGACACATCGCAGGCTGTCATCGAACGCAGCACCACCCAGCACATCCAGCACGGCTACGCAGCCCACGCCGCCGCTGATGCGCGCCACCGCGTCACGAAACGGCTCCGCGCTGTCCAGCACCGCATCGGCGCCGCGCGCGTGCAGCATGGCATGCTTGCCTGCCGCAGCGCGTGCGATGACACGCGCGCCCACGGCCTTCGCCACTTCCACACCCGCCAGCCCCACGCCACCGGCCGCGCCATGTATCAGCACCCAGTCACCCGCCGCGATGCGCCCACGCCACAGCAGTGCCGATGCCGCAGTGGGGTAGCTGATCGGCATCGCCACCGCAGCGTCCAACGGCAGGCCATCGGGGATGGCTGTGACGTGGATCGTATCCACCACCGCCTCCTGCGCCAGCGCACCCCAATCACACACGGCGAAGACGCGCGTGCCCGCGGGCATGTCGCCCTCCATCACCGTGCCGGCGATTTCCGTGCCGGGCACGAAGGGTAGCGGTGGCTTGCGTTGGTACTTTCCTTCGACGACCAGCTGCGTGGCGAAGGACACGCCGGCCGCTTCGACGCGAATGCGCACCGTGCCGGGGCGCAACGCAGGCGATGCAATATCGCGCAGTTCCAGCGCGTCGAAAGGTCGCCAGGATTCGCAGACCAGTGCCCTCATTCGGCACGGATATTCGCGTCGCGCACCAGGCGCGCATAGGCCGCGTTCTCGGCGCGCGCGAAGGCGTCAAAGGCATCCGGTGCCTCACCACCCGCGATGGCGCCGAGCGCTTGCAAGCGCGCCACGCTCTCTGGGTGCGCGAGCGCGCGCGCCACGCCTTGCTGCATACGCGCAACCAACGCCGTCGGCGTGCGCGCCGGTGCCCACACGCCGTACCAGGTGCTGATGGCGAATTCCGGCAGGCCGGCCTCGCGCATCGTAGGCAGGTTCGGGAATGCCGGGACACGTTCGGGCGTGCTCACCGCCAGCGCGCGCAGCCGGCCCTCACGCACCAGGTCGGCGCTGCTGGCCATGCTGTCGAACATCAGCGCGACCTGGCCCGAAACCACATCCGGCAGCGCCTGCCCGCTGCCGCGATAGGGAATGTGTTGCAACGGCAGGCCGGTCATCAGCCGGAACATTTCTCCGGCCAGATGCGGCGCGCCGCCGTTGGACGAACTGGCGTAGCTGCCGCGCGCCGGGTTCGCGCGCAGGTATGCGATCAGCCCCTGCACATCGCGCGCCGGCGATGATGCCGGCACCACCAGCATCAGCGGCACCGATGCGATGCGCGTGACGGCGGCGAAGTCCGCAACCTGGTCATAGGCCACGCGCACCATGTGCGGCACGATAACGTGCGCCGATGCGTTGACCAGGAAGGTCGCGCCATCCGGTGCGGCGCGCGCCACCGCTTCACTGCCGATGGAGCCACCCGCGCCGGCGCGGTTTTCCACCACGCAGGGCTGGCCCAGATCGATGGTCAGGCGTTGGGCTACGATGCGGCCCAGAATGTCGGTCGGGCCGCCGGGCGGGTAGGGCACGATCAGCCGCACCGGCCGGCTGGGCCAGGATTCGTCCGCGTGAGCCACGCCCGCCCATGGCAATGCGCATGCCGCGCGCCTGGTGATCCGCATCGCCCCTTCCCTTCTGCCTCGTTGCAGGCAGGATAAGCCCAACATCAGGAAGGACGCCATGCAGCCCTACAAAGGCCTCTTCGTGCTGGATGCTTCGCAGGGCATCGCCGGCCCCTATTGCGGCATGATGCTGGCGGCGATGGGCGCCAATGTGGTGAAGCTGGAACCGCCCGCGGGCGATTGGTCACGCGGGCTGACGGCGCGCGACAACGGGCATTCTGTGATGAGCACGGTGTTCAATCGCGGTAAGCGCAGCGTCATGCTGGACCTGGCAAAACCGGAATCGGCCGCACCGCTGCGCGCGCTGGTGGAGCGTGCGGATGTGGTGCTGGAGGCGTTCCGACCAGGTGTGGCCGCGCGCATTGGGCTGGGCGTGGAGGCCACGCGCGAGGATTGCGTCTACCTCTCGATCTCCGGCTTCGGGCAGAGCGGGCCGCTGTCCGAACGCCCCTGCACGGATGGCGTGATGCAGGCCTTCGCCGGCATCGTCGCGCTGAATGCGGGTGCTGATGGCGCGCCGCACAAGGTGGGCAATCTGCTGGTGGATGTGCACACCGGCATGAGCGCGTTTGCCGCCGTGCAGGCAGCACTTGCGGACCGTGCGCGCGATGCCGTGCCGCGCCGGCGCGTGCTGGATGTGTCGCTGTTGCAGGGTGCCGGATCGCTGCTGGCGGTGAACATCGCAGAGGCCGGACTGCTCGGCCGCATGCCTGCGGAATTGAACGTTCCTGCCGGCGCCTACCAGGCGCGCGATGGCGTGTGGGTGATGGTCGCATTGGTGCGCGAACAGGATTGGGTGGATCTGGTGGGCGTGCTGGAAGCGCCGGAATTGCTGGGCGATACGCGCTTCACCGATTTCCCGACGCGTGCTGCGAATAAGCCCGCCTTGGTGGCGCTGCTGCGTGAGATTTTCGCGCGGCGCGACGCGGCCGAATGGGTTGCCGCACTGCAAGCCAAGCGCCTGTTGGCGGACCGTGTGAACACCGCGCTGGAATTCCTGCAAGAGCCGCATGTGCAGGCGATCGGCGCGGCGCCAGTGATGACGCAAGCGGGCCTCGGCGCACTGCCGATATCGCTGATCCCGGGGCTTGGTGCGGCGCTGGCACCCGCACCCGCGATCGGGCAGCACACCGCCGACATCCTGGCCGAAATCGGAGCCACCGCATGACCCATAGCAATGCCCAAGGCCTGCCAATGACGATCGCCAGCGCCGAAGCCGCGCGCGCCTTCGACCATGTGGTGGAAGGCTTCCTGAAGTATCGGCTGGACACGCCGCTGCGCCTCAAAGCGGCGCTCGCGCTGGATGCGGAAGCGCCTATGCTGCACGCGATCAAGGCGGCCTTCGCGCTGCTTTCCTACAAGGTCGCGAACCTGCCTGGTGCGGTGAAGGCGCTGGACGCGGCCGAGGCCATGGCGATGAACGCGCGCGAGACCGCGCATATCGCCGCCCTGCGCGCATGGGCGTCGCAGGACATGGCGCGCGCGCTGGCCATCTGGGAAGCCATCCTGGTCGATGCGCCGCATGACATCCTGGCCTTCCGGCTGCATCATTTCTGCGCCTTCTGGCAGGGCCTGGCGCCGGTGATGCGCGATGTGGTGGAGCGCGCCATGCCGCGCTGGGGTGCGGACATGCCGGGCTATGGCGCCATGCTGGCGTGTCGTGCTTTCGCGGCCGAGGAAGCGGGCGACTATACGCTGGCGGAGCATGCCGGGCGTGCGGCGGTGGCGCTGGACCCGGCGGATTTATGGGCCATTCACGCCGTCGCGCACACGCTGGAAATGCAGGGCCGGCGCAGCGAGGGTGTGGAGTGGATCGACGGCCTGCGCCGGCACTTCGCCGGCACCAACAACATCCAGCACCATGTGCTGTGGCACCAGGCGATGTACCAATTGGAACTTGGCAATCACGACGCCGTGCTGGCGCTGTACGACACGGGTTTTCGCAACCTGGACAGCGAGATCACGCAGATGCAGCCCGACCTCTACATCGATTGCCAGAACGCGGCGTCGATGCTGTGGCGATTGCAGCGCCAGGGCGTGGATGTGGGCGCGCGTTGGGTGGAGTTGGCGGATAAGGCGGAGGCGCGGATTGGTGACGCGATGTCGGCCTTCACGCAGCCGCATTGGATGATGGCGTTATGTGCGACCGGGCGCTTCGATGCCGCGCGCCGCATGCTGGATGCGCTGCGCGAGGCTGCGCGCGGCAACAGTCTGGAAGCGACCACGCTGCGCGATGCCGCGCTGCCGGTGTGCGAGGCGATGCTGGCGCACGCGCAGGGCGATGCGGTCGGCGCGCTGCGCGCTATGCGGCCGGCCGTGTCGGTGATGCACCGCATGGGCGGCAGCCACGCGCAGCAGGATGTGCTGGAGCAGTTTTTTCTCGTTGCCGCGCGCGATGCGGGCGATGTGTCGGCGCAGCGCATGCTGCTGGAACGCGTGGCCGGGCGTTGGCATGTGCCGCCGGAGCGGCGCGCGGGTTATGCGGATGTGGCGCGCGCGGTGCGGCACTGAAGGCGCGTCATTCGCCCTTGAAAACCGGCGCGCGTTTTTCGGCGCGCGCGGCGCGGCCTTCGGCGTAGTCAGCGCTGTCATAGCAGGCATCGGCCAGGCGTTGCGCGCGCGCGAGATCAGGCGTCGCGTCGCGCCGTGCCAGTTCGAAAAAGGCGGCCTTCGCGGCCCGCAGCGACAGCGGCGCGGCAGCGGCGATGGCGTGCGCGGCGGCCTCGGCGGCGGTCTGCATGGTCGCGCGGTCAGGGTGCAGTTCCGTGACGAGGCCTATCGCGCGAAGTATGTCACCGCTGAAGCTTTCCCCCGTCAGCACCATTTGCCGCGCGCGTGCCAGGCCGATCACATCGACCAGCTTGACGATGTCTTCAAGGCGGTAGGGCAGGCCCAGTCGCACCGCAGGCACCCCCATGCGCGCATCCGCGCTGGCGAAGCGCAGGTCGCATTGCAGCGCGATTTCCACGCCAGCACCTAGGCAATGCCCATGGATGGCAGCGATGGCCGGCTTGTTCAGCGCGGCCATGCGCTGCGCCACGTCGCGTTGCAGCGCGTTGTAGGTGGCGGACTGCGCGGCATCCGCGCGCAGCGCTTCAAATTCAGACGTGTCATTGCCGGTGCAGAAGGCGCGATCGCCAGCGCCCTGGATCAGCAGCACGCGCGCTGCGCGGTTGTGCTGCACCTGGTCCAGCAGACCAGGCAGCGCGCGCCACATGGCGGCGGTGATGGCGTTCAGCCGGCGCGGATGGTCGAAGGTAAGGCGCGCGATGCCGTCAGCGGTTTCAAGCGTGACGCGCGCGGTCACAGCATCGCCATGCCGCCATTGACGTGCAGCGTGGCGCCGGTGGTCCAGGCCGCTTCGTCGGACGCCAGATAGGCCACGGCGGCAGCGACATCCGCGGCTTCGCCCATGCGGCCGAGCGGAATGCGCGTCAGCAGCGCGGTCTTCTGCGCGTCGTTCAGCTTGTCGGTCATCGGTGTCGCGATGAAGCCGGGTGCCACCACATTCACGGTGATGCCGCGCGACGCCACTTCCTGCGCGAGCGACTTGCTCATGCCCATCAGCCCGGCCTTGGCGGCCGCGTAGTTGGCCTGGCCCGGATTGCCGGTGGCACCCACGATCGACGCGATGGAAATGATGCGCCCCGCGCGGCGCTTCATCATGCCACGCAGGCAGGCGCGCGCCAGGCGGAAGGGGGCGTTCAAATCCACCTCCAGCACGGCGTTCCAGTCGGCGTCGGACATGCGCATCGCAAGCCCGTCCTTCGTGAAGCCGGCATTGTTCACCAGGATGTCCAGGCGGCCTTCGGTGGCCTCCACGCCATCAACCAGGGCAGCCGGTGCGGCGGGGTCCGCCAGGTCCGCCACCGCCACGCGGCAGCGCGCGCCCAGCCCTTCGGCCACCGCGTTCAACTCGGCTTCTCGCCGCCCGCTCAGCACCACATGCGCACCCTGCGCGTGCAGCGCCTGCGCGATGGCGATCCCGATGCCGGAGGACGCGCCGGTCACCAGCGCCACCTTGCCGTCAAGCTTGAACATGTAGGTCTCCATCAGGCGATTCGTTTGGACAGGAAGTAGCGCATATGGCCCTTCGGAAATTCGCCGATGCTGCCGAATACGCGATAGCCAAGCCGTTCGTAGAAGGGCCGCGCCTGGAAGCTGAAGGTGTCCAGATGCACACCGATGCAGCCGCGCGCGCGGGCCTCGTCCTCGGCCATGGTGATCATGCGCGTGCCGATGCCGGTGCCGCGCAGTGCGGCGTCCACGTGGAACAGGTTGATGAACAGCCAGCCATGCATGCTGTGGCCGATCAGGCCACCGGCGATGCGCCCATCATGGTCCAGCGCGATGTTCAGCGGGCGGTACGCGCCACGGCCGGGGCCGGCTTCCATATGCGACAACAGGCCCTCGACCACCGCGTCGCGCAGCGCCTTGTCTTCGGTGTCCGAGAGCGTGAGGTTCATGTGGATTTCAGGAAGGCTTCGATATCTGCCGGCGTGCCCACGGCCATCGCGCCGGCATCGGGCGCGTTGCGCTTCATCAGCCCGGTCAGCACCTTGCCCGCGCCCGCTTCGATGAAGCGCGTGCAGCCCATCGCAACCATCGCGGCCACGCATTCGCGCCAGCGCACTGTGCCGGTCACCTGGGCCACCAGCAGCGCGCGGATCGCATCCGGGTCGGAGGCTTTCGCGGCTGTGACGTTGGCCACCACCGGCGGGTTCGGCGCGTGCATCGTCGCAGACGCCAGCGCTTCTTCCATCGCGCGCGCGGCAGGTTCCATCAACGCGCAGTGGAAGGGTGCGGAGACCGGCAAGATCATGGCGCGCTTCACGCCGCGCGTCTTGGCTACTTCGACCGCGCGTTCCACCGCTTCCTTGTGGCCGGACAGCACGGATTGGCCGCCGCCATTGTCGTTGGCCAGTTCCACGACGTCGCCTTGTGCGGCCTCGGTGGCGATCTCGCGCGCCAGATCGGCCTCGGCGCCGAGCAGCGCGGCCATCGCGCCAGTGCCGGCCGGCGTTGCCTTCTGCATCGCCTCACCGCGCAGGCGCAGCAGGCGCGCGGCTGTCGGCACATCGAAGCAACCGGCGGCGGTGAGTGCGCTGTATTCGCCAAGCGAGTGCCCCGCCACCAGCGCGGCACGTTCGCCCAACCGGAAGCCGCCCTCGCGTTCCAGCACGCGCACCACCGCGACCGACACCGCCATCAGCGCGGGCTGCGCGTTCGCGGTCAGCGTCAGTTCATCAGGCGGGCCTTCGAACATCAGGCGCGAGAGATGCTGGTTCAGCGCATCGTCCACCTCCTGAAAGGTTTCGCGCGCGATGGAAAAAGCTTCGGCCAGGTCGCGGCCCATGCCGGGGGCCTGGCTGCCCTGGCCGGGGAAGACGAAAGCAACGGACATATCTTGAACCTTGCGTGGCGTTTTGTGCGCTATGCGACCGGCGCGCCGGGCCGTCAACGCGGCGCTTCGGCATCCAATAGCAGCAGGCTGCGCAGCAGCCACACCGCGCGCTCGAAGGCGGCGGTGGCGCGGTGCAGCAGGTCAGGCGGCAGGGCGTCTGCGTGGGTGGCGCGCAGGCGGCGCATCAGCGCGGCGCGGTCCTCCGTCAAGGTCAGCAATGTCGCGCGGTCATCGGCATCGGCGACGGCCTGGCCCAGCAGCAGATGCAGTGCTTCGACCAATGCGGATATCGCCGGCGCTTCGGGTGCAATGCGCGCCAGTTCCAGCACCGCCAGGCGCAGATCGCGCAGCAGGCGCAGCCGTGCTTGCAGGCGCACCGCTTCGGCCAGGGTCTCGCGCGCGGGGGATTGCGCCAGCACGCGCAGCAGGAATTGCGTGATCGCCGCCTCCACCGCCGCCGATGCATCCGACATGTCGCGCAAGGGCAGCGGCGTGGCCGGCGCGTCATTGCGCACCGCGTCGAGCAGCAGCGGCAGCCGCGCGGCAATTCGATCCTGCTCTCGCTGCACCAGGCCCAACGCGCTGTCAGCATCATCCAGCGCGCGGTCGTAGAGGTATTGCGGACGGGCCATGGATTCCGCTGGCGATTCCGGCGCGCGCCATTGCAGCAGCCGCAGCGCCAGGCCGTTCAGTGGCGTGGCCAGCGCGGCGCTGACCAGTTGCACCAGCGCGAAGAACAGCGCGAGCTGCATGCCCGGATCATCGGCCAGCGTCGCCAGCAGGGGTTGCAGCAGCGCGATGCCGAGCAACACCTCGGCCACATGCACAACCAGAAAGGTCAGCGCGCCCAGCAGCTTGAACCACAGCTGATACAGCACGAGCTGCCGCTGCGTGCCGCGCAGCCCGCCAGCAATCGCGTAGGTCGCGAGGCCCGAACCCGCGGATGCGCCGAGGATCAGCATCATCGCCTGGCCGAAACTCAGCAGCCCGGCCTCATGCAGCGCGATCGCCAGGATGCTGACGGTGGAGCTGCTCTGCGTCAGCAGCGTGACCGCGAGGCCCACCACGAATCCCGCCGCTTCCAGGCCGGCGGCGAAGGCCACCAGCTCCGCGACCAGCGGCACATCGCGCAGCGTGGATGCGCCGGATTTCAGCAGCACCAGGCCCAGGAACAGCAGCCCCAGCCCCACCACCGCCTGCAACGCCGCCCGCCAACGCCCACCGCCGTCGAGGTTGAAATACGCCACGCAGCCGGCCACACCCAGCAACAGCAGCGCCGCCAGGCGCAGGTCGAAACTCGCCACCAGCACCAGCGCGGCGGTGCCGGGATTGGCCCAGGCCAGCACCGGCAGCGCGCGTCGCGCGGTGACCAGGCCCGAGGCCTGCATGCTGGCGGCGATGAAGGTCACCGCATTGCTCGACTGCGTCAGCGCGCCCAGCAACAGGCCGGCCGCGGCACCACTGGCTGGGGCGTCGGTCATGCGCGCGATGATGCGGCGCATACGCGGGCCTGCCAGCGATTGCAGGTTCTGCCCGATCGCCTTGATGCCGATGAAAAACAGGCCAAGCCCGCCCAGCAATGTCGCAAACAGTTCCATCGGCGTCAGCGCCGCGCCGCGACCAGCATCAATCCCAATGTGGCCAGCAGCCCGATGCCGCCGGTGATGAACAGCATGAGCCGCATGGCAGCATACGACTCCGCCTCGCGCAGTGCAGCGGCGGCCAATGCGGCGCCGTGTTCGGCGGTGATGTTGTCCGACAAGCGGTCCAGCATGGTCTGCAATTCGCGGTCCACGCCGCGCAGCCTGGCGTCGGCGGCGCGCGCGTCATCACCGGTGGCGAGCGGCGCGCTGGCCAGCACTTCGGCGTAGCTGCGGTTGACGGCGGCATGGCGTTGCAGTGCCTGTTCCGCGCGTGCGCCCAAGTTGCCCAGCGCCGTACCCACCGCCGCCGAACGTTCCGCGAAGGCCTGTTCGTGCCGCGCGCGCAGCGCCGCATCCTGGCCGCGCAGCAGGATGTTCTTCCACTCCTGCACTTGCACATGGAAGGCGGATTGCGCGTTGCGCGCGGCATCGCGCGCCATGCTGATGGCGGCCAATTCCGCGCGTGATCGCGCCTGTTCGGTATGGTTCCGCCACAGCGCGAACAGCCCCGCCGCGCCCTGCAACAGGATCACCAGGATCAACAGCGCCGCCAAAGGCCGCGCGCCGGATGTGTGCATGCTCACCATCCGGCTGTGTTCGCGCCTGCGCCGAGGTGCGGCAAGAGCGTCATGAAAGCTTCACGGACGCAGCGCGCGGTCCGGCGCCCAGACATCATCGGGCGTGGTCCACAGCGCGTCATTGTCCATCGCGGCGGCGATGCCGGTGCTGGCGGCGTCGAAGATGGCCTCGCCTTTCGCGGCGGTGGCAGCGCGGGCGTCACCGCGCACGCCGGTGGGCGCGGCGCGTTCCCAGAAGGAATAGAAGCGCTGCGCTCCCGCCGGCGGTGGCGCGGTATTGATCGGCGCGGGCACCAGGTCCTGGCGCACCTGGCCGGCATCCAGTGCCAACCAGATGGCGGTCTCGCCCTCACACGCATGCATCACGCCGGGCTGCGTGGTCAGGATTTTTCCGATCTCCGCGGGCGCCGCCATTGGCCAGGTGATGGCCACCACCGGCATCGCGAATTCCACCGCGCATTCGCGCACGGATACCGCCAGCGGATCGATATTGCCGCCATGCCCGTTCACCACCAGCAGGCGCGAAAACCCGATGGCGCGCAGGCTGCGGCAGACGCAGCGGATCATGCCATGGAAGGTCGCGTAATCGGCGCTGATGGTGCCGCCATAGGGCAGATGGTGTTCCGACAAACCGAGCCAGATGGGCGGCATCACCACCGCCTTGGTGCGCGCCTTCGCCGCCGCGCGCAGCGCCATTTCCTGGGCGGTGATGCTGTCGGTCCAGACCGGCAGATGCGGGCCGTGTTGTTCCAGGCTGCCGATGGGCAGGACGGCCAGGGCGCCTTCGGCCGCAAGCTGCTTCAACTCAGGGGCGGTGCGTGTTTCCCAGCGCATGCGGCAGGTCCTTTTTCAGTTGTTGCGCGGCACCCAGGGGATGTTGCTGACCTCGATGCCGTCCTCGCGCAGCGCTTCGGCCTCAGCCTCGGTCGCTTCGCCATAGATGCTGCGTTCTTCCGCTTCGCCGTTGTGGATGCGGCGCGCTTCATCGGCGAATTCACCGCCGACATAGTCGCTGGTCTTTTCCACCTCGTCGCGCAGGCGTTGCAGCAGGGCGACCACCTGCGCGGGCATCGGGCCGGCGGCGGGCTTGGTGGGCGGTGGTGGCGGCGTTTCGGGCGCGGGCGGTGCGGCTTCCGGGCGGCCCTTCACGCCGCCGGCCTTCGCCACGGCAGGCGTCATCAGCGCGCGCGAGACATGCGTGTCGCCACACACCGGGCATTCCACCAGCCCGGCCTTGGCCTGTGTGTCGAAGGCGTCGCTGTTGCGGAACCAGCTGTCGAACTGGTGGCCCGCGGCGCAGCGCAGCGTGTAGTGGATCATCCTTGCCCCGGCGGCGATGTCATGCGCACGACATATAGGTCGCGCGTCACGGCTTGGGGAGTATCGCGGCCAGGCCTTCGCGATAGGTCGGGTAGCGCCACGTCATATGCAGCGCTGCCTTGGTCTTCGCGTTCATCACGCGGCGGTTCTCCGCCCAGAAGGACAGCGCCATCTCGCTCATGCGCGGCGCGGCCTCTGCGAAGGGGATCGCGGGCGGTGGTGCCACGCCCAGCAAAGCCGCAGCATGCGCGATGACATCGGCGCTGGGTGCCGCTTCGTCATCGGTCAGGTTCAGCACGCGCGCACCCGCCGGCGGATGCGCGATCGCCGCCAGAACGGCGCGCGCGATATCCTCCACATGGATGCGCCCGAAGGCGTGACCGGGTTTTTCCACGCGCCGCGCCTGGCCGGCGCGCAGGTCGTCCACCGCGCTGCGCCCTGGGCCATAGATGCCGGCGACGCGCATGAGATCAAGCGCGAAACGCCCCGCAGCGGCGGCGCGCCAGGCCTGTTCCGCCGCCAACCTGCGCTGGCTGCGCGGCTGGCCAGGTGCCGGCGGCGTGTCTTCATCCACCGCGCCGCCATTGCGGTCACCATAAACACCGGTGGTCGAGAGATACCCCGCCCAACGCAACGCGCCCGGCAGTGCTGCGCCATGCGTGGCCAGGAAGGGGTCGCCCGCATCGCCGGGTGGCGCGGTCATCACCAGCTGCGCGGCATCACGCAGCGCGGCGCCGGCGTCGGCGAAGGCGATCTGCCCGGCACGCGGTGTGCCGCGCGTGGTGGTGCGCGCATCCATGCCCGCCGCACGCGCCTGCCGCGCGATTTCCGCACCCGTGAAGCCCTCGCCGATGATCAACAGCATGCGGGCAGAGTGCGGCGGGTTCGCATCACGGCGCAAGCTGGGTTATAGCCAATTGTCATGTCTCGCGGCGCCGTCATCATTGGGTTTTTGGGCGTGCTGCTTCTGGGTGCGGCGGGTGCCGCGTTCTGGTGGTGGCAACCCGCCGGCAACGGGATTTACGCCGACCTGCCGTTGCCGCCCGAACCGCCGCGCCTGACCGACGAGCCGGAATACGACCGCTGCCTGAACATGTCGCGCGACGACCCGGAAGGTGCCATCGCCTTCGCGCAGCGCTGGGAACGTGAAGGCGGTGGCGAGCCGGCGCGCCACTGCGCCGCCTGGGCGTTGCTGGGCATGGGTGATGCGGAACGCGCGGCCGACCAGTTGGAACGCCTGGCGCGCGGCAGCCAGGCCAGTGGTGCCGCGCGTGCCGCGTTGTATGGCCAGGCGGCGCAGGCCTGGATGATGGCGGGCGACGCGAACCGTGCCTTCGCCGCCGTCACCATCGCGCTGACGATGCAGCCCAATGACCCGGACCTCTACACGGATCGCGCCGTGTCGCTGGCCGCGCTGCGTCGGCACATGGATGCGTTGCGGGATTTGGACCGTGCGCTGGAGATCGACCCGGAACGCGCGGAAACCCTGGTGTTTCGCGCCGCCGCGCTGCGGGCGATCGAGCGCCCGCAGGAAGCGATGGAAAGTGCTGAACGCGCGCTGGTGTTGGCGCCAGATAACCCGGAAGCTCTGCTGGAACGCGGCATTCTGCGGCAGTTGCGCGGTGATACCGAAGGCGCGCGGCGCGACTGGGAACGTGTGCTGGCGGTGGCGCCGGACAGCCCGGCGGCCGACCTCGCAGACCAGAATCTGTCACTCAGCGCGGCCGGGCCGATCCTTCGATAAGCCGTAAGGGGCGGCCAGTTTCCACACATGGTCGGGCACCATGCGCGCCATGCGGCGCGGATGGATACGGCGCAGATGCAGCACGGTTTCAACCGCCTTCATCTCGAGCCGCGCGCGGGCGAATTCCAGGCCGCGCGGACCGATGCGCGGCTGCAGCCAGGCGACCAGCGGACGCAGCCAGCGCGGCATGCGGCGCAGCGGCAGGCCACCCGCCGCGCGTTCGGTGTTGGCGGCGAAACCCTTCACGGCGGCAGCGCGTTTGCCGGCGCTGGTGGGCGTTTCCAGCACGACGTCATCGGCGATCAGGTTGAGTAATTCCTCGCCGCGCGCGTTGCGCACCAGCAGCCATTGCTCGCCTGTGCCGGCCATGTAGCCGACGGTGATGTCGGCCAGCGCGTTGGTGTAGTCCACGCAGGTGCGGCAGGTGAGCGGGAAGAAATCTCCGGGCAGGTCGGCCAGCGGCAGCATCAGGAAAGGGATGGTGCGGATGCGGCCATCATCATGGCGGATTTCGACGCGGTAGTCGGCGCGGAATTCGAGGTAGGTGATGGTCTCCGGCTTGTCGTCCAGCAGCGCCAGGAAGCGGTGGAAGTTCTCCGTGGTGGTGTTGTCGCTGCACGGTGTGCCGATGACGTAGAGGCGGTCCAGGCCAAGCTTGTGTTCGATGCCGCGCAGGGCGTGCACCTGGCAGGGAATGCCGATGATGGCGATGCGCGTGTGGCCCGCCGCGCGCGCGGGCTCCAGCAGGGCCAGCAGGGGTGCGGTGCCCATGCGCATGCCGCGCACCGCCGCCATGCCCTCGGCGCGCGTGACGATGACGGGGACGGGGCGCCACTTGTCCTGCAGGTCGGGCGCCATGGTCAGCACGGCGGTGACGGCGCCGGTTTCCAAAAGGCGTTCGGCGATGCGGGTGGTGATGCCGGTCCATTGCGCGCCAGGTGCGGGGGTGCGCAGGCGCGCGCGGTGCATGGCGCGGAAGGGGCCGAAGAAGAGCTCATCGCCATCGCCGCGCGGGCGGCCATGGGTGCGGGTTTCGGCGGTGGTGTAGTCGGGTGCGATGAACTGGCAGGCGGTGCCGCAATCCACCGCGTTCTTCATGCGCGACAGGCCGCAATCGGTGCAAAGGCCGCGGCGCGCGGCGGGTGGCAGTTCAGGCGCATAAAGCGGGGGCGAATGGTCGAGCGGCATGGCGGAAGCCTAGACCGGCCGCCGCCATGCGCGCGTGTGGATTTCGTAACGAACTAGGCCTTGAGTGCCTTGACCATGGTGGAACCCAGTGCAGATGGGCTGTCCGCGATGTGGATGCCAACAGCGGCCATGGCGGCCATCTTCGCCACCGCCGTGTCCTGCCCGCCGGAAATCACCGCGCCCGCATGGCCCATGCGCCGGCCCGGAGGCGCCGTGGCACCCGCGATAAAGCCCACCACCGGCTTGTTCGGCTTGCCCGGCCCGAAATTCTCGCGCGCCAGGTATTCGGCCGCCTGCACCTCGGACTGACCGCCGATTTCGCCGATCATGATGATCGACTTGGTCTCGTCATCCTTCAGGAACAGTTCCAACACATCGATGAAGTCCATGCCCTTCACCGGATCACCGCCGATGCCGACGCAGGTGGATTGGCCCAAGCCCGCCGCCGTGGTCTGCGCCACCGCCTCATAGGTCAGCGTGCCCGAACGGCTCACGATACCCACCGAACCGCGACGATGGATGTGCCCCGGCATGATGCCGATCTTGCACGCATCCGGCGTGATCACGCCCGGGCAATTCGGCCCCACCAGGCGCGACTTGCTGGTGCTGAGCGCGCGCTTCACCTTCACCATGTCCAGCACCGGAATGCCCTCGGTGATGCAGATGATCAGCGGGATTTCCGCGTCGATCGCTTCCAGGATGGAGTCGGCTGCGAAGGGCGCGGGCACATAGATCACCGAGGCATTCGCGCCCGTCGCCGCCACGCATTCCGCCACCGTGTTGAACACCGGCAGGTTCAACTCGGGGTGCATCGTGCCGCCCTTGCCCGGCGTCACGCCGCCTACATAGGTGCTGCCATAGGCGATGCCTTGGCTGGCGTGGAAGGTGCCCTGCGCACCGGTGAAACCCTGCGTCATGACGCGGGTGTTCGCGTTGATCAGAACGGCCATAGTTCAGGCTCCCTTGACGGCCGCGACGGCCTTCTGCGCGGCGTCCGCCAGGTTGTCGGCGGGGATGATGGCAAGTCCGGATTCAGCCAGGATCTTCTTGCCCAATTCGACGTTGGTGCCTTCCAGGCGCACCACCAGCGGCACCTTCAGCGACAGGTTCTTCGACGCCTCGACAATGCCCGTGGCGATCATGTCGCACTTGGCGATGCCGCCGAAGATATTGACCAGGATGCCCTTCACATTGGTGTCCGACGTGATGATGCGGAACGCCTCGGTCACGCGCGCCGCATTGGCCGTGCCGCCCACATCCAGGAAGTTCGCGGGGCTGCTGCCATAGAGCTTGATGATGTCCATCGTCGCCATGGCCAGGCCCGCGCCATTCACCATGCAGCCGATCTCGCCATCCAGCGCCACATAGTTCAGGTCGTTCTGAACCGCGTCGAGCTCCTTCGGGTCCATCTCATGGTCATCGCGCAGCGCCTCAAGGTCCTTGTGGCGATACAGCGCGCTGTCATCGAAGGACACCTTCGCATCCAGCGCCACCACATCGCCGCCCTTGGTCACGACCAGCGGATTGATCTCCACGATCGCGCAATCCAGCTCGACATAAGCGCCATACAGCGCGGTGACGAACTTCACGAAAGCGCCGACCTGCTTGCCTTCCAAACCCAGCCCAAAGGCCAGCTTCCGCGCATGCCAGCCCTGCACGCCGGTGGCGGGGTCCACATGCACCTTCAGGATTTTCTCGGGGTGGTGTTCGGCCACCTCCTCGATCTCCATGCCGCCTTCGGTGGACGCCATGATGGCCACCCGGCCCACATCGCGGTCCAGCAGGAAGGCCAGGTACAATTCGCGCGCGATGTCGCAACCGGCTTCCACATAGACGCGGCGGACCAGCTTGCCCTCGGGGCCGGTCTGCTTGGTGACCAGCACGTGGTTCAGCATGGCGGCGGCGGCGGCCTTGGCTTCCTCGGGCGACTTCGCCAGGCGCACGCCGCCCTTGCCATTCGGGTCATCCACGAAGCGGCCAGCGCCACGCCCGCCGGCATGGATCTGCGACTTCACCACATAGATCGGGCCAGGCAGCTTGCGTGCCGCGGCCTCGGCGGCGTCCGGCGTTTCCGCCACATGGCCTTCCAGCACCGTCACGCCATAACGGCGCAGCAATTCCTTGCCCTGATATTCGTGGATGTTCATCGCTTCGTCCCCGCTTTCCGTTCAGACGCCGAGTTTCTTGAAGTCTTCGATCAGCTTCTTCACCGCGTCGCAGGACTTGTCGAAAGCGGCCTTTTCCTCGGGCGAGAACTGCACTTCCATCACCCGCTCCACGCCGCCCGCGCCGATCACCACCGGCACGCCGACATAGAAATCCGACAACCCATACTCGCCATTCAGCATCACCGCGCAGGGCAGCACGCGCTTCTTGTCCTTGAGATAGGCTTCCGCCATCTGCACCGCGCTCGCCGCCGGCGCATAAAACGCGCTGCCCTTTTCCAGCAGCTTCACGATCTCGCCGCCGCCATTGGCCGTGCGATGCACGATGGCGTCGATGCGCTCCTGCGTGGACCAGCCCATCTTGATCAGGTCGGTCACCGGCACGCCGGCCACGGTGGAATAGCGCGTCAGCGGCACCATCGTGTCGCCATGGCCGCCCAGCACGAAGGCCGTCACGTCCTCAACGCTCACGTTGAATTCCTGCGCCAGGAACAGGCGGAAGCGCGCGCTGTCCAGCACGCCCGCCATGCCGACAACCTTATGCGCCGGCAGGCCGGATTTCTGCTGCAACGCCCAGACCATCACATCCAGCGGATTGGTGA
>JAAFHD010000259.1 GCA_013298245.1 Alphaproteobacteria bacterium | reverse complement strand
CCGAGGAACATCTGCGGGCCGGAGGGCGGGTTCATGTTCTGCCGCACCTCCTCTCGCCGCACGCATTCGGCGGTGGATTGGCCGAGGGCGGCGGGTGCGGCCGCGCGCGCCATCTCGGCGATCAGGCAGCCATCATAGACGGTGACAGCGAATTGCGGCGCGCAGCCGAAGGAGGAACGGTCGGGCCGCGCGGCGGTGTAGATGGCGCGGTTGGGGCGGGCCATCGGGCCTTGTGCGAAGATGCCGCTGTAGCAACCCGATGTGATCACCACCGTCGGCGCATTGCCGCAGCCCTGGGACAGCGCCCGGTCCAGCATGTTGGGGTCGATCACCGCGTTGGATTCGGGCAGCACCAGGCCGGCGCCGCGATCGCCATGCATGGTCAGGAAGACGAAGCAGCCCTCGCCGGCGGCGGGGCGCAGGCCTGCGATGGCGGTCAGCACCGCGCGCGGGTCGGCGCGTTCGGCGCCGCGGCGGATGCGGTCGGGGCGGGCGGAGAAGGCGCGGATGCCCGCGGTCTGGCCGCCTTCGCGCAGGCCGGTGCCCATCACCTCCACGGCGCGGTCCCAGACTTCCAGGCTGGCATCGCCGGCGACCAGCACGGCGTGCCAGCGCGTGGGCGCGATGGGCTGCGCGGAGGATGGCGGCGGCGCCTTCTGTGCGACGGCGGGCAGCGCTGCCAGCAGCAGCGCAAGGATGATCGGCTTCATGCGCGCAAGCCTAGCACGTGGGCCGGGCCATCAATCCAGCCGGATATTGTTGGCGCGCACGACGCGGCCCCAGCTCTCGGTTTCTTGTTGCAGCCAGGTGCGGAAGGGGGCGGGGCCAAGGGCGCGCACATCGGCGCCGAGATCGGCCAGGCGGCGCGCGATGTCTGGTTCGGCCATGGCGGTGCGGAAGGCTTCGTCGAGCCGCGCGAGCAATGCTGGCGGCGTGCGCGCGGCGGCCAGCACGCCCTGGAAGGTGCCGGCCTGCGCGCCGGGCCAGCCGAGCTCGGCGAAGGTGGGCAGGTTGTCGATGCGCGCGGGGCCAGTGACGGCGATGCCGCGCAGCCGGCCGTCGCGTGTGAACGGTGCAGTCGCGGTGGCGCCGTTGATGATGAGCTGCGCTTCTCCGCCCGCGACGGCGGCCAGCGCTGCGGCGCCGCCGCGATAGGGCACCTGCGTCAGTTCGGCACCCCAATGCTGCGCCAGCACCAGCGCGGCCAGGTGATTGGCCGACCCCACGCCGGCATGTGCGACATTCACCGCGGCTGGCCGCGCGCGCGCGAGGGCCGCCAGTTCCGCCGCGTTCTGCGCCGGCACGGCCGGGTTCACCGCCAGGAAATAGGGCGCGTAGATCAGCAGATTCACCGGGTCCAGATCGCGCATCGGGTCGAAGGGCAGGCGCGCGTAGAGCGCGGGTGCGGTGGCCAGCGGGCCGGTATCGATCAGCAGCAGCGTGTGGCCGTCGGGCGCGCTGCGGGCGACGTATTCGGCGCCGATATTGCCGGCAGCGCCGGTGCGGTTTTCGATCACCACCGGCTGGCCCAATTGGCGCGAGACGGAGGGGGCCAGGATGCGCGCCAGGATGTCGCTGGTGCCGCCAGGGGCGAAGGGCACGACCAGGCGGATCGGGCGGTCGAAGCCTTGGGCATGCGCGATGGCGGGGGCTGCGAGGATGGCGGCGAGGCTGCGTCGGAACATGGTTCAGTATTCTCCGAAGATGCGGGCGATGTCGGCGGGGTGTTGCGTGCGGGTCAATGCCAGCATCAGCAGGATGCGCGCCTTCTGAGGGGTGAGGTTGTCGGCCTCGATGAAGCCGAGGTCGCGCTTCTTGGTGGTGCCGAAGACGCGGCCGGAGCCGGCGCGGGAAGACACCACGATGGCCACACCGGCCTGTTGCGCGCGGGACAGCGCGTCGGCTTCGGCGGGGGAGACGAAGCCGGGCGCGAAGCCGCCGATGACGATGCCCTTCGCGCCCGCGGCCATATAGGCCCCGACGGCCGCGCCATCGCTGCCGGCATAGCTGACCATGACGTCGACGCGCGGCAGGGTGGTGATGCCGGAGAGATCGAATTCGGTGTCGGGTGCGACGCGCCGCAGCGGCTTGCGATACCACGCGATGCGGTCGCCATCGGCATGGCCGAGGCAGCCGAAATCGGCGCTGCGGAAGGTCTGCATGCGGCCGGTGCTGGTTTTCGTCACGTCACGCGCGGCGTTGATTTCGTCGTTCAGCAGCACGAGTGCGCCGAGGCCTCGCGCGCCGGGATCGGCGGCGACGCGGATCGCGTTGGCCAGGTTCATGCCGGCGTCGGAGGACAGGCCGGATGACGGGCGTTGCGCGCCGACAACCACGATCGGGATCGGCAGGCGATGCGTCAGTGACAGGAAATAGGCGGTCTCCTCCAGCGTCGCGGTGCCGTGGCCGACGACGATGCCCGCGGCGTCAGGGTGGGCGGCGAAACTGCTGTGGCAGAGTGCCAGAATCTCCAGCCATTCGGGCGGGCCGAGTGCTGTGGATGCGACATTGCGGTAGCGGATGGGCACCACATCCGCGAGCTGGCGCACCATGGGCCAGTGGTCGATGATCTCGTCGGCCTCCATGAAGCGGCCCTTGGAGCCGTAGTCCTGGATGTCGAACGGGCCGACCGAGGACAGCGCGGACATCGTGCCGCCCGTGCCGATGAAAAGAACCTTCGCCATGGTCATGCCCCCGTGAAAATCGCGACCTGTTGCTGCGCGCCTTGTGCGAAACCGTCTTCGCATTCGGCCACTGTCAGCACATCGCCGAAGAAACTGTGGAAGCCGCAGAGTGCGGCTGCGTGGTCGGCATCCGATTGCGCGGCGCAGGCATCGCTGACCATGACGGCGCGGAAGTTGCGCATCATCGCGTCGCGCGCGGTGCTTTCGCAGCAGACGCCGGTGATGGTGCCGCCGACCAGGATGGTGTCGATGCTGCGGGCGCGCAGCTGCGCCTCGATGTCGCTGCTACCCTGGATGAAGGCGGAGAAGCGGCGCTTTTCGATGATCGCGTCTTCCGGGCGCACGGCCAGTTCGGGCCAGAGTGCGTGGCCGGGGCTGCCGCGTGTGAGGGCGCGGATGCGTTGCGCGCCGGAAGCGGGCGTCATCATGTCGTAGATGACGGACCAGTCGGAGAGGTCGGCTTCGTCGTGCGCGGTCTGGATCCACACGACCAGGCCGCCGGCGGCGCGGGTGGCGGCGGCCAGGCGGTTCACCGCCGGCACGATGCGCGGCGCCATGGCGCAGACCGCATGGCCAAGCGCGGGGTCCATATAGGCGCGCTGCATATCCACCACGACGAAGGCGCAGCGCGGGCCGTGCAGCATGGCGAAGGGGTGCGGCGTGCCGCAGCGCGCCGCGACGCGGGCCGAAAGTTCAGGCGGGATGCTGAACGGGTGCATGCGCGCAGCGTAGCAAGCTGCGGCGGCGCGGATAGTCGTTCAATCGCTCCAGCGCATCACCAGGTGGCGCGCGAGTGCGGCATCGGGCCATCGGGCGCCGGGGATGATGCCGATGGGCAGCGCGACTTCGCGCCCCGCGGGCAGGCGGCACAGCAATTCATGTGGCGCGTGGCGCGCGTCGTCCGCGCCGAAGGACAGGCGCAGGCGGCGCGCGGGTGCGTCGCGCAGCACGACTGCGTAAGCATGGCCGGGCAGGCCCGGGCCAAGCACGACAGGTTCGGCGATGAAGCGTGGTGTCATGTCAGATAGCAGGGGCGCGGCGCGGGGCGTGGCGCGCGTTGCGATGTGCGGTGTGGTGCGGGCGGCGTTGCGTCGGCTTCGGTGTGGAAGGCGTTTTGCTGGAGCACGCGGCCCGGCGCCATCATGGTGGCGTGGACGTCGAAGCGTTCGGCGCAGGGCGCGCGCTGCGCGTGGGCGGGCAGAGCCAGCAGCAGGGCGGTCAGGATCAGGGCCAGGCGCATCGTCGTGTCTCCTCGCGATGGGGGCACCCTATTGGCGCGGAGCGGCAGTGCGTGAGGCGGTGGTTTCGATGATGGTCATCGGCGCTGCCTATCGATGCGCAGCTTGCCGGCGAATTGGTTAACAGGCGCCTGCCATGGACAACGCGAACCGCGCGCATATTCTGCGCCGCACAATAAGCGCATGAGGAACGCGATGAGCGAAGCGATCGATGTCCGCAAAGGCCTGGTCGGCGTCTATGCCGATGAGAGCTCGGTCTCGAAGGTGATGCCGGAGACCAACAGCCTGACCTATCGCGGCTATGCCGTGCAGGATTTGTGCGAGCAGTCTAATTTCGAGGAAGTGGCCTGGCTGCTGTGGAATGGCGAGCTGCCGAATGCCGCGCAGCTGGCGGCATTCCAGAAGGAGGAGCGGGCGAACCGCGCGCTGTCTCCCGCACTGCTGCGCGTGCTGCGCGATTTCCCGAAGGATGCGCACCCGATGGATGCGATCCGCACGGCGATTTCCTTCATGGGGATGGAGGATCCGGAGACGGCGGATATTTCCGATGCGGCGCAACGGCGGAAGTCGCTGCGCATTTTCGCCAAGGCGCCGGCGGCGGTGGCGGCGGCGCATCGGCTGTCGAAGGGGATGGAGCCGATTGCGCCGGATGCGGCGCTGCCCTTCTGCGAGAACTTCTTCCACATGGTGTTCGGCCGCGTGCCGGCGAAGGAGGTCATCAAGGCCTTCGACGTGTCGATGATTTTGTACGCCGAGCACACCTTCAACGCGTCGACCTTTGCTGCACGCACCATCGCCAGCACGATGGCGGATGTGCATGCGGCGGTGGTGGGCGGCATCGCCGCGCTGAAGGGGCCGCTGCATGGCGGCGCCAATGAAGCGGTGATGCATATGCTGAAGGAAATTCCGTCGCCGGATGTGGCGGAAGCCTGGCTGCGCGAGCGCTTCGACCACAAGGCGCTGGTGATGGGCTTCGGCCATCGCGTCTACAAGAGCGGCGATTCACGCGTGCCGACGATGAAGAAATACGCCGAGGTGATGGCCGATGTCGTGGGCGACAAGCGCTGGATGAACACGTCTGCGGTGCTGGCGCGCGTGATGTTGGAGGAGAAGCGCATCCATCCGAATCTCGATTTCCCGGCAGGCCCTGCGTACTACCTGATGGGCTTCGACATTCCGATGTTCACGCCGATCTTTGTGTGTTCGCGCATCACCGGATGGACCGCGCATGTGCTGGAGCAATTGGCCGATAACCGGCTTATTCGGCCGCTTTCGCTCTACACCGGTGAAGAGCAGCGCGCGGTGCCGGCGATGAGCGCGCGGTGATGATGTGTGATGCGCGCGTCGTTCTTCGCGACGCGCGCGCATCGCGCGAGTGATGCACGCGCGACTCACTCCGCGAAAAAAATGCACACGCGATTCGCGAAAATGTTTGACAGACACATTGCGCATTCCGATAGCGTTTCGTGCACGCGTGGTTGACGTGCGATTCGCAGCGTCGCGAATCGGCACTCACGAAGACGACGCGCAGCGGAGGGGAAGCTGAGGCATGTTGGGCGCGATGGCGCGGATGCCAAAAAGGGGGATGCAAGAAGGCGCGGCGGTGAATGCACCCGGCGTGTCTGTTGCGCGTTCCCGCGCATTCGTCGGACAGCGCCTTGGTGCGACACACGCGCCGCATGCTGCATCCTTTCCGGCCAGACGACGCGGCGCCCTGCCGTGCCGGGAGGGCCGCTTCAACATGCTCATGCTGTCAAGGAGACATCAGCAGTGACCGAGACCACCGAAACCAAA
>JAAFHD010000258.1 GCA_013298245.1 Alphaproteobacteria bacterium | reverse complement strand
GGCCGCACATCGCGCGAAGGAAGTGGTGCGGCCTGGTGCGGCACAGCCGCCGCTGCCGCCCAAGGCCGGCGAGAATGCGCTGGACCGGTTTGACCGGGTGCGCAACGCGAAGGGTTCGACCAGTGTCGCCGAACTGCGTGAGACCATGCAGCGCGCCATGCAGGACCACGCAGCCGTGTTCCGCACGACCAAGCTGTTGGAAGAGGGTGTTTCCAAGCTGAAGGCCGTGCATGCGGGCTATGGCGACATCAAGATCGCCGACCGCAGCCTGATCTGGAACAGCGACCTCGTTGAAGCGCTGGAACTGGACAACCTGGTCGGTAACGCGATGACCACGATTGTGGGCGCCGATGCGCGCAAGGAATCGCGCGGTGCGCATGCGCATGAGGATTGCCCGGACCGCGATGACGCGAACTGGATGAAGCACACACTCGCCTGGATGAACGACAAGGGCGAGGTGAAGCTGGACTACCGCGATGTGAAGATGCGGACGCTGACCAATGAGGTTCAGGTGTTTCCGCCGAAGGCTCGGGTGTACTGAACCATGGCAACGTTTACGCTTCCGAAGAACTCCACCATCGGCCAAGGTCAGACCTTCAAGGCCGAGGCGGGTGCCACCAACGTCCGCGCCTTCAAGATCTACCGCTGGGACCCGGACACGGGCGACAACCCGCGCACCGACACCTACGAGCTCGACCTCGACAAATGCGGCCCGATGGTCCTGGACGCGCTGATCAAGATCAAGAACGAGGTGGACACCACGCTCACCTTCCGGCGGTCCTGCCGCGAGGGCATTTGTGGTTCCTGCGCGATGAATATCGACGGGCTGAACACGCTCGCCTGCCTGAAGCCGATCGAGGATGTGAAGGGCGATGTGAAGATCTCGCCCCTGCCGCATATGCCGGTGGTGAAGGACCTGGTGCCGGACCTCAGCCAAGTCTACGCGCAGTACCGTTCCATCGAGCCCTGGCTGAAGACCGAGACGCCGCCGCCGCCCGATGAGGAACGCCGCCAATCCAAGGAAGAACGCGCCAAGCTGGATGGCATGTGGGAGTGCATCATGTGCTTCTGCTGCTCCACCAGCTGCCCGTCCTATTGGTGGAATGGCGACCGGTATCTGGGCCCGGCCGTGCTGCTGGCCGCCTATCGCTGGATCGCCGATAGCCGGGATGAGGCCACCGGCGAACGCCTGGACAATCTGGAAGACCCGTTCCGGCTGTATCGCTGCCACACCATCATGAACTGCACGCGGGCCTGCCCGAAGGGGCTGAACCCGGCCGAGGCCATCGGCAAGATCAAGACGCTGATGGTGGAGCGCCAGGCGTAAGCGGCGCATACAGCGCGCGGGCTTCCTCCGGAGGCCCGCGCCGCGCGCCCAGCGCCACCACCTGCCATACGCGCACCCCATCGCCCCAGGCATAGGTGACCACATCACCCACACGCAGCTTATGGTGCGCCTTGTCCACCGGCTGTCGGTTCACGCGAAACCCGCCCTGCGCCACGGCCTTCGCGCACAGCGCCCGCGTTTTCGCCACGCGCGCATACCACAACCACACATCCAGCCTTTCCCACTCGGCCGGACGCTCCACCATGCTCAGAACCGGCCGTTCATCCTGACCAGCACCCGCGTTTCATTCCAGTTGGCGGAGCGGTCGTAGCGGAAACTGCCCGCCAGGTTGAAGCGCGGCGAAATCGCGTATTCCAGATCGGCGCGCAGGTTCGCGATCATGTTCTGGCGCGACTGCCCGGGGTAGCGCGCGATCGCATCCGGGTTGGTGGTGGCGCGGAAATCGGCCGCACCTTGCAGCACCGGGTCCATCGGAAAGACCGGCGCCGAGCTCTCGCGCCAGATCGCATAGCCAATCGTGCCACCCACCCGGTACGACAAATCCCCCGACCGCCCGCGATAATCCACCGGCAGGTTCAGCGCGAAGAAGCTCTGCGGCGAATAATACCCGCCATGGCCCAGCGAGAAGAACCGCAGGTTCCGCTCGAAGCCGAAATACACCAGGTCCGCGCCCACGGTCAGCGTGCCGTCGGGCCGTTCGATCACCGGGTAGCTGATGCCCGCGCCGGCTTCATACCGCGTGTTTCGCACCACGTTGTTGCCCTGGAACACCGCATAACCGCCGCCGGCATAAATGAAGCCCGCGCCGATCGGCACCTCCACCTGCGCGCGGCCGCCCATGCGCACCACCTGGCCCCAGTCGCGCCCCGTCACGCTGTCCCGCGCGCCGGCCCAGGACAGCATGCTGTCCGTCACGCTGCGGCGTTCGCCGGTGACGCGCAGGCGCACCCCGCCGGCGATGACAGGCGCGAATTCCACCCCGCCCAGCACCTGCGTGGTGGTGCCAAAGCCGAAGGGCGAAGACCCCACATCCATCCGGAAGTTATCGCCCAACTGATAGGCGATGCCCGCCGTGATGCCGGACACACTGGACCGCGGCGTCTGCGACGACCCGAAGGCCGCATTGCCACCGAAGCGCTGCTGGATTTGCGGATTGTTCGACAGCGTGCCGCCATTCAGCGCGATGGCCGTGACCTGCGCCGTCATGCGGCCGCCCAGGCCAGGCGGCGAGAATTCCACCGATTGCGGCGCGCTGATTTCCACCAGCCGGTCCAGACCGGCCGTGCCCGACCGCTGCCGCAACCCGGCAGACCCCGTGACTAGCACGCCAGACGCGACGGCCAGCGCTTCCGATTCCTGCGCGATGGCGCGCGCGATAGGGTCGGCCGGCGTGGCGCCCGCACTGACCTGCGGCAAGGGGCTGCGCGCGAAGGGATTTTGCAGCCCGCCCACGGCATCGCCCATCACGCCGCGCGTGCCGGTGGGGCGACCCAATTCGGCGCGGCGCTGCTGGTCCGCCAGTTCCAATGCGCGCAGCGCGCGGCTTTCCTGGGAGAACGCGCGGGCGATGCGTGCTTCCATCAAGGACACGCGCGAATCACGCGGGTGGAATTCCTGCGCTTCGGCCAACAGCCGTTCGGCACGCGTGCGGTCGCGCAGCGCGATCGCGGCGTCCACCGCGCCCTGGCGGGCTTCGATGCTGCGTGGGTTGCGGGCCAGCACGGCCTCCGCGGTGCGCAGCGCATCGGCGGGGCGGCGCGCGCCTTGGTACAGACGGGCCAGGGCCAGCTGCGCGTCGGGGTTTTCCGGGTCGCGTTCCAGCACAGGGCGCAGGGCTTCAAACCCCTGCGCCTGCGTGCCGCCCTCATTCGCGCGGTCGGAGGCGCGGATAGCCACGCCGCCGCGAATAATGGCGATGTCGCGCCGCTGTTCAGCGGTGGGGTTGCCGTTCTCGACCGCGTCCAGCAGCGCGGCGGCGTCGTTCTCCACGCCAGCGGCCAGCAGGGCGCCGGCGATGGTCAGGCGGAAGGCATTGCCGGCGCCACGATTGGCGGCTTCGGCCACGCGTGCGGCCTCGGCGGCGCCGAAGCGGTCGCCGGCATTGCCCAGCGCGCGAATGGCGGCGGCGGCGGTGGCACCCGTGGGGTCGGGGCGTGCGGCCAGGGTGGTCAGCGCCTGGCGCGCCTGGGCGGGGCTGCGGCCAATGGCCTGGCGCGCGGCATTCTGCACATCGGCCTGGCTGCGCAGGCGCTGCGCGAAACGCGCCATATCAGGCGTGCGGGCGCTGGGCTGAATGCGGTTGACCAGCGCTTCCGCATCGGCGGGCCGGTTGTCTTCATCGGCCAGCAGCGCGGCGGCGTAGATCGAATCACGATCACCACGCGCGGCGGCTTCCTCCATCAGCGCGCGGGCTTCGACGCCACGGCCCTGGCGGCGCAGGGCGCGCGCCAGGTCCAAACGCAGCCACGGATCAGCGGGCGCGGATTGCATGGCCTGGCGCAGCAGGGCGGCGGCCACGCCGGCATCGGTGCTGCGCGCGGCCTCGGCACGCAGGCGCCCGGCCTCTCCGCCCGTGACAGCGGGCGCATCGCCGGCGGTGGCGACACGCGGCGCTGGTTCCGCCAGGCGGCCCTGCGCGCGCAAGGCCTGGTTCAACCCCTGTTGCGCCGGCGCGAAACCGGGGCGCCGCGCCAGCGCGGCACGGAAGCGTTGTTCGGCGGTGGCAGCATCGCCACGGCGCAGCGCGACTTCGCCCAGCAGCACTTCGGCGTCCACACGGTCCTGCACGTCGCGGCGGGCGGCGCTGCGGGCGATTTCATCGGCCTGGTCCACCGCGCCACGGCGCAGCGCAGCGCGGCCCTCGGCCAGTTCCAGGCCATAGGCGGCGCCATCCAGCGCGGATTGCCATTGCGCGCCACGGCGCGGGTCTGCGGCCACCGCGCGTTCCAGCAATTGCCGCGCTTCGGCGTTACGGCCTTCGCGCAGGCGCACCACGCCTAGACCACCCAGCGCATCGGCGTCCTGCGGGTTGGCGGCGATGGCGGCTTCGAATTGTCGCGCGGCATCGCGGCCGGCGCCGGCTTCGAGGCGCGCAAAACCTTCCTGGCGCGCGGTGGCGCCTGGGTCGGCCGCGACGGCCAAGGGCACCGCTTGCAAAGCGCGGCGCGCATCGGCGTCATCCGGGAAGCGGCGCAGATAGGCTTCTATTTGTGGCCGCGCGGCCGGGTCGCCGGCTTGCCACAGCAGCGCCTGGCGCCAGGCGGCGCGGGCATCGGCGCCGACTTCGGGGTGGTCTGCCAGGGGGATCAGGCGGCGGATGCCCTCCGCCCGGGTGGTCGGACTGAAGGTCTGGTTCTGCGCGGCGGCCAGGCGCGCGCGGGGCGTGGCGTTGGGCGCGTCGGCCAGGCGTTGCAGGCCGCGTTGGCCTTCATCGCGCGATGCATCGGCGGCGGCCAGCGCCGAGAAATATTCCTGGGCGAAGGCCTCGGTCGGGCCTTGGGCGCCGAAGATCGCGCGCCAGCGTTGCGCCGCTTCATTGGCGCGGCCATCGCGCGACAGGCGGCGTGCTTCTTCCACCGCCGCGCGGTCCACTGATGCGCCGCGCAGCGCGCCTTGCGCCTCGGCCTGTTGTTCGGCGGTGCCGCCGGCCTCGCGCAGGCGGGTTTCCAGCGCGGCGGCGGCCGCGCGATTGTTGCGCGCCGCTTCGATGCGCGCGGCCAGCGCCAACGCTGCCGTGTTGCGCGGTTCCGCATTCAGCGCGCGTTCGACTGAACTGAAGGCCAGGTCCGCGCGGTCCTGTTGCAGCCAGCGTTCCGCCTGACGGATCAGGATGTCCACTGGTGACGTCTGGGCAAGCGCCGGCGCGCAGGCCAACAGGCCCGCCAACAGCGCCGCTTTCCCGACAAACGCCTTCATGCGGTCACCTGCATGTCATGCGCCGCCGTTGCCACGCAACCGTGAAAGTGCGCGCCGGCGCAGCATCCAGAAGGCCGGGAAGCCGAGCGCGATGCCCGCCAGTAGCAGGACGCCCAAGGCGCGCAGGGGCTGCCCGCTGACCCAGGCCTGCGGCCACAGCCACCAGGGCAGGTCGCCCACATGATAAGGCGATTGTACCGCGAAGCTTTCCACGCGTTCGCCCTGGATCAGCGCGACATCACCTTGGATGCGCGGCAGCAGCGCCGGGTCGCGCAGCGCGGCGACGGCGGCGGTCAAGGCAGCGGGTGTGGCGCCGGTGATGGCGACCACACTGCGATCGGATTGCAGGCGGCTTTGCGCGCCGATGATGGCGGCCATGCCCTCACCGGCATCGGACACAGCCGTGACGGCGCGGTTGCGTTCGGCGCGGCTGGGGGCTTCCCAGAAGGCCTGGCGC
>JAAFHD010000256.1 GCA_013298245.1 Alphaproteobacteria bacterium | reverse complement strand
AAGGCACCACCAGGCGCGCCAGGGCGGCGGGGCTGGCGGTCTTCGCGCTTCGGGGCATCGGCGGCGGGCGCACCTTCGGCCGGAGCCGCAGCGGGTGCCGCGTCACGACGCGGGCCACGATCGGGGCGCGGACCACGTTCGGGCCGCGGCCCACGCGGACCGCGCGCTTCGCCTTCGCCCTCGCGGCGCGGCGCGCGCTCGGGGCGAGGCCCACGTTCAGGACGCGGCGCACGTTCCGGCCGCGCCCAGGCCACGCGCGCAGGCTGGGTCGGGCCGAACATGCCCTCAGGCAGCACTTCCGCTTCGATCAGACGGAAGCCCATGGCCGCCAGCACCGCTTCGAACAGCTCCGGCTTGATGCCATAGCGCGTCAGCCATTCCGGCTGCCACAGCGCCGGCCCGCGGCGCGTGGCGAAACTGACATCGCCGGCGATGCGTTCCGCCACATCCAGCCTCAGGCCAAGCGGGCCGGCCGGCACCCAGCCGATGGCCTCGCCAAAACCGGGCGGCCAGGACAGCACGGTCACGCCATCCACGGGCAGCGCGACAAGCCCTGGCGGCGGCAATTCCGGCGTCGGGATATTGCGCGACAATGCCCACAGCTGCGCGCGCATCGCCATCGCGCGCGGCTTCAGCGCATCCGGCACATAGAGCGCAAAACGCCCGGCGCGCGCCCCAATGGTCTTGAGCTTCGCCTGCACCTCGTTGTTGGTCTGCACCCGCGCATTGCCGGGGCGAATACCCAGCGATTCACGCAGCATGAAGGCCGGCCCGCGCAGGGTGTTGTCGTCCTCGGCCTTCTTCTCGACCGCCGCGATGCTGGCCAGGTCCTTGGTCAGCACGCCTTCGATCCAGGCGGCCAGCCGCGCGCGCACGCGCTCACGCTGCGCGCCGTCCAGGAATTCGCTGGGCAGGACTTCAATCTGCGGCTTGCTGGCTTCGGCGCCCACGCGCAGCCGCGCGACATCAGCACCGTCCCAGAACACCTTGTGGTCGGCGGTCAGCGAAAAACTCTCGGCCTTGGCGATTTCCAACGCGGCGACGCGGCGCGGCATTTCCTCGCGCAGCGCGCGGCGGGCGGCGCGCAAAACGAGCTTGCGCGTCTCCTCATCCTCGATTTCAGCATCGGTGTGGAACAGGAAGCCCTCGACCTTGCCGACATTATGGCCCTCGACCACCACCTCGCCCTGCCGCGTCACGGCGGAGAGCAATTCCTCCTCGCTCGCCGGGTCCAGGCGGCGGATCAGATGCGCCGCGCGCTTGTCCACGAAGCGCTGCGTCAGCCGCTCATGCAGCGCGTCGCTCAACGCGTCCTCGGCCGCGCGCGCCAGGCTCTGCGCTTCCGCCGCATTCTTCAGCCAATCCGCCCGCGCCGCGATATAGGACCAGATGCGAATGCCCGAGAGCCGCGCCATCAAGGTATCGATATCGCCCTCGGTCCCACCGATCTGCGCGATCTGCCCGGCCACCCAGTCATCCGGCAGCGCGCCATCCTCGGCCAGGTGCCGGAAGATGCGGCCGCACAGCCGCGTGTGGCTGTCATCTGCCAGCTTGCGGAAGTCGGGCACGGAGCACGCTTCCCACAGCAACTGCACCCGCGCGCGATTGCTGGACAGACGCCGGATATCCGCGTCACGCGACAGCATGTTCAGCGTGATGTGGTCGGTCGCGTCATGCCCCTTGGCCAGGCCGGCGGCCGGTGACGGCGCAGCCAAACTGTCCAGCAGCGCGTCGATGCTGGTGAAGTCCAGCTCGGCATTGCGCCAGGCCAGCGCCTGCAGATTATCGAACTGATGGTCCTGGATTTTGCCCACCATTTCTTCCGGCAGCGGCGGGCAATCGCCCGTGCTGCCAAAAGTGCCGTCACGCATCCCACGCCCGGCGCGGCCGGCGATCTGCGCGGCCTCCTGCGGGTTCAGCAGGCGCGGCGCATGGCCGTCGAACTTCACCAGCGAGGCGAAGGCCACATGGTCCACATCCATGTTCAGGCCCATGCCGATCGCATCGGTCGCGACCAGGAAATCCACCTCCCGGTTCTGGTACAGCGCGACCTGGGCATTCCTTGTGCGCGGCGACAGGCGCCCCATCACCACGGCGCAACCGCCACGGCGCGACCGGATGGCCTCCGCGATCGCGTAGACTTCACCGGCCGAAAACGCGACCACGGCGCTGCGCGGCGGCAGGCGCGAAAGCTTCTGGAAACCGGTATGCGTCAGCTGCGACAAACGCGGCCGGCTTTCAATCTCCACCTGCGGCACCAGGCGCTGCAACAGCGGGCGGATGGTCTCGGCCCCCATGAACATGGTCTCGACCATGCCGCGCGCGTTCAGCAGCCGGTCGGTGAAGACATGCCCGCGGTCGGGGTCAGCGCAGAGCTGGATTTCATCGACACCCAAAAATTCCACGCGGCGGTCCAGCGGCATGGCCTCCACCGTGCAGGCGAACCAGCGCGCATCGGGGGGGACGATCTTTTCCTCGCCGGTGATCAGGCCGACGTGTTTCTCGCCCTTCGCCTTGACCATGCGGTCGTAATTCTCGCGCGCCAGCAGGCGCAGCGGGAAGCCGATGATGCCGCTGGAATGGGCCAGCATGCGCTCCATCGCGAGATGGGTCTTGCCGGTGTTGGTGGGGCCCAGGATGGCCCGGACGCGTGCGGTGAACATGGGGGAACCGTGTGGAATTGACCGCGCGGTGATGCGGCCAAACGGCGCGGATTGCAACGGGCCGCGCGGCCGCGCATAGCCTTGTGTGTGCAACCCGCCACACGCTTCGCCCTGTTATTCGCGGCCCAGTTCATGGCGCTGGGTGCGGCGATGCCGTTCATTCCGGTGGCCTTGGCGGAGGGCGGGCTGTCGCCACAGCAGGTCGGCCTGGTGCTTGCATTGGGCACGGCGACGCGGCTGCTGGCCGGCCCGGCATCAGGCCGGCTGGCGGATAGCCTGGGCCTGCGCGTGGTGCTGGTGGTGGGTGCCGCGGTGGCGGCGCTGACCTTGCCCCTGCTGGCGCTGGCGCAGGGCGTGCTGTTGCTGGCGATGGTGCAGCTGCTGCACAGCGCCGCGGTGGCGCCGATCATTCCCTTGTCGGACGCGGCGGCGGTGGCGGAAATGCGCCGCCGGCCCTTCGATTACGGCCGCGTGCGGGCCTGGGGCAGCATGGCTTTCATTCTTGGCGCGCTTTTGGCCGGCCAGGCGGTGGGCGCGGCCGGGCCGCTGGGCGCGCTGCTGGTCGCGGCGGCCGCGCTGCTGCTGACCGCGATGGTCTGCACCGGCCTGCCCGATGCGCGCACGCCCGCCGCCGCGCGCGGGCCGTTATGGGAGCCTCTGCGGCATGCGTTGTTCCGGCGGTTGTTGCCGTGCTCGGCGCTGATCCAGGGCAGCCATGCGGTGTATTATGGTTTCTCGACGCTGCATTGGACGGCGGCGGGGCTGTCACCCGGCGTGATCGGCGCGCTCTGGGCCTGGGGCGTGGTGGCGGAGGTGGCGCTGTTCCTGTTCGGGCGGCGCGTGGCGGATCGGCTGGGGATGCGCGGCCTGGCGATGCTGGCCGCGGGCGCCGGCGTGCTGCGCTGGGTGGTGACGGCGGGCACGACGGATGTGGCGGCACTTTTCGCGGTGCAGACGCTGCATGCGGCGACCTTTGGCGCGATGCACCTGGCGGCGATCCGGGCGATGGGCGCGCTGCCGGCGGCGTTGGGGGCAAGGGCGCAGACGCTGCATGCGGCGCTGGGGGTGGGGTTGGCGAGTGGGTTGCTGATGCTGGCGTCGGGGCCGTTGTATGCGGGGTTGGGTGGGGGCGCATTCCTGGTGATGGCGGGCCTGTGCGCGGTGGCTTTGCTGGGGGCGTTGAGGCTACGTCTGTAGCCTTGAGGGGGACCTTGTCCCCCTCAAACTCCCCCTACCAGGGGTCAACGACCCCTGGACCCGGTGTGGGTTATCGGTCTGTTGGGGGAGGGGGCATGGAGCGCCCTTCACAAATGGCGCTACCGTGATGCCCCCTCCCCCAACAGACCGAAGACTCATGGGTTCCAAGGGCCTTTCGGCCTTTGGTGGGTGGGGTTTGGGGAGGGCAAGGCCCTCCCCAAGGACTTCAGACGCAATCTCAACACCCCCCACCAAACACGCGTCCATGCACGCTATCCACAGCAATCCACCGGCGACGCCGCATCCCTGCCCGCGCTAGACTGCGCCCCATGAACAGCATCAACCCGCCCGAGGCCGCCGGCCTTTTCGGCCAGTCCCTGCGCTTGCCGCCGCAGAACATGGAGGCCGAACAAGCGCTTCTGGGCGCGCTGCTGTCCAACAACAAGGCCTTCGAGCGGGTGTCGGAATTCCTGGAACCCGACCATTTCGTGGACCCCATCCACGGCCGCATCTACACCGCCATCCGCCGCCGGGTGGAGCAGAACGCGCTGGCCGATGTCGTCACGCTGAAGACCGAGTTCGAGCATAATGGCGTGCTCGAGGAAGTGGGTGGCACGTCCTATCTCGTGCAGCTGGTGGCGGCGACGGTCGGCATCATCAATGCCGGCGAGTACGGCAAACTGATTCACGATTGCTACCTGCGCCGGCAGTTGATCGATGTGGGTGAAACCATCGTCAACCGCGCTTTCGGCGCCGAGCCGGAGCTGGACGCGACGCAGCAGATCGAAAGCGCCGAGCAGGGGCTGTTCGACCTGGCGGCCGGCGGTGGCGCGGAAGGCGGCGCGGTGTCGTTCGACCGCGCGCTGGCGCAGGCGGTGGAGACGGCGGCCAAAGCCAAGGCCAGCGGCGGCGGGGTTTCCGGCCTGCCGACGGGCCTGCGCGATGTGGATGCGCGGCTTGGCGGCTTGCACGGCTCGGACCTTCTGATTCTGGCCGGCCGTCCCGGCATGGGGAAGACCGCGCTGGCCACCAAGATCGCCTTCGGCGGCGCCAAGGCCATCCTGGACCGCACCCCGCCTGGCGAGGTGCCGCGCGGGTCGGTCGCGATCTTCTCGCTGGAAATGGCTGCCGAACAATTGGCGAATCGTTTGCTGGCCGAGGAGAGCCGCATCTCCGGCGACCGCATCCGCCGCGGCGAGGTCAGCCAGGATGAATTCGACCGCTTCTACGAAGCCAGCCGTACCCTGGCGACACTGCCGATCGTCATCGACGACACGCCGGCCATCAACATGTCCGCCTTGCGCACCCGCTGCCGGCGGCTGCAACGCACGCGCGGGCTGGATTTCGTGGTGGTGGATTATCTGCAGCTGATGCGCCCCGCACCTGGCACGCGCACCGATAGCCGCGTGCTGGAAATCTCCATGATCACCCAGGGCCTGAAGGCGCTGGCGAAGGAATTGCATGTGCCGGTGATGGCGCTGTCGCAGCTCTCGCGCGCCGTGGAACAGCGCGAGGACAAGCGCCCGCAGCTGTCGGACCTTCGTGAGTCCGGCTCGATCGAACAGGACGCGGATGCGGTGATGTTCGTCTACCGCGACGACTACTACCTGAAGCAGCGCGAACCGAAGGAAAGCGCCTTCGACAACATGGAAAAATTCAGCGCCGCGCATGATCGCTGGAAGATGGACATGGAACGCGCGCATAATCGCGCTGAGCTTTACATCGCCAAACAGCGCCATGGCCCGACCGGCAAGATCGACCTGTATTTCGAGGCGGAATACACCCGCTTCGGCAATCTGGACCTGACGCACAGCCCCGGGGGTTACGATTGACGCGCGTTTAAGCATCGACCTCGGCGCCATCGTCGCGAATTGGCGG
>JAAFHD010000255.1 GCA_013298245.1 Alphaproteobacteria bacterium | reverse complement strand
ATGGCGACCAGGGGTGCAGCGAACACTGCGTCCTGCGCGTTGGCCAGCATGTTGCCCCAGCTGGCGGCGGGTGGCGCGATTCCGAGACCGAGGAAGGACAGCGCGCTTTCGGCCAGGATCGCGCCGGCGACGGCGAGGGCTGTGGCGATGGCGACGGGTGGGGCGAGTTGCGGCAGGACGTGCCGCAGCAGGAGGCGCGTTTCGGACACGCCGAGTGCGCGGGCGGCGCGGACGAAATCTTGTGCGAGGACGGAGAGTGCGGCGGCGCGGGCGAGGCGCGCAACGCCCACCCAGCCGAAGGCTGCGAGGATGATGGCGATGCGGATGATGTCCGCACTTGCTTCGCCGCGCGGCAGGCCGATGGCGGAAGGGTCGAGCGCGGAGAGCACGATGAGCAAGGGCAGTGCGGGCAGTGCGAGAAGCGCGTCGGCGAAGCGCATCAGCACCGCGTCCCACCAGCCACCGCGCCAGGCGGCGAGCAGGCCGGCGGTGGTGCCGAGCAGCATGGCCATGAGTGCGGCGCCGAGGCCGACGGCGAGTGACACGCGCGCGCCGTGCAGCAGGCGCAGTGCTACGTCGCGGCCGAGGTCGTCGGTGCCCAGAGGGTGCCGTGCGGAGGGTGGCGCGTAGCGGTTGAACAGGTCGGGCGCGAAGGGGTCGTGGCTGCCGACCCAGGTTGCCGCGATGGCGGCCAGCGCGACCAGTGCGAGGAGGGTGAGGCCGATGCGCAGCTTCATCGGATGCGCGGATCCAGCGCGCGTTGCGCGAGGTCGGCGCCGAGGCTGCCGAGCATGGTGACGACGGCCACCACCAGCAGTGCCAGCAGGGCCAGGTTGGTGTCGTTGCCCATGATCGCGTCGAAGATCAGCTTGCCCATACCGGGGCGGGCGAACAGCGCCTCGGTGATGACGGCGCCGGAGACCAGCGCGCCGGCGTCGAGGCCGATCAGCGTGATGACGGGCACGGCTGCGTTCGGAAAGGCGTGGCGCCAGGCGATGCGGGATTCGCTGGCGCCGCGGGCGCGGGCGGAGCGAATCCAGGGGTCGTGCAGGGCGCTGGCCATGGCGCTGGCGGCGTGGCGCGCATAGGCGGCGAGGTTGGCGAAGGCGAGGGTGGCGACGGGCAGGATCAGGCCGCGCCAGCCGCCATCCGCGCCGCCGGCGGGCAGCCAGCCGAGCCAGACGGCGAAGACGATGATGAGCATGATGCCGAGCCAGAATCCGGGCACGGATTGCGCCAGCAAGGCGAGGGTTTGCACGGCTGGCGCGGCGCGCGGGCGCAGCGCGGCGAGTACGCCGAGTGCGGTGCCCGCGATCACCGCGATGCCGAGTGCGAAGCCCAGAAGCGTCAGCGTGGAGAGCAAGGCGGGGCCGATCAGCGCCGCGACGGGTTGCGCGAAAAGCCTGGAAAAGCCTGGGTTTCCGGACAGCACGGCGCCGACCCAGGCGAGGTAGCGGGACAGCAGCGGTTGATCCAACCCGTGCAGGGCGCGCAGGCGGGCAGCGTCCTCGGCCGTCAGGCGAGGGTCGCCGGCGATGGCCAGGTCGATCGGGTCGCCGGGCATCAGGCCGATCAGCATGAAGAAGACGAAGGACAGTGCCACGGTGGTGATCGCGATCTGCGCGAGGCGTGCGGCGATCATGGCAGGCGATGCGTCACGGCTTCGACGCGGTTGCCGTCGGGGTCCAGCAGGAAGGCGGCGTAGTAGCCGGCGTGGTATTCTGGGCGCGGCCCGGGTGGGCCATCGCAGCGCCCGCCATGCAGCAGGCCGGCGGTGTGGAAGGCGTCGACGGCGGCGCGGTCTGGTGCGCGGAAGGCCCAGTGGCGGCGGTCTGGCACAACATGGGCGGATTGCCGCACGGTCAGGTAGGTGTGGCTGTCGTCATCGGCGGTGTTGCGCAGGCCATAGCCCGCGCCATTCGCTTCGCGCCACACGCAGGGCACGCGCAGCGCGGCCATGATGGCGTTGTAGAAGGGTTCGGCGCGCAACCAGTCGGAGACGGTGATGGAGGCATGGTCCAGCATCAGCGCGCGCGCCACTGCTCAGCCCAGAGTGGCGATGCGTTGAGGTGCCCTGTCGGCCGCACACCCTCCAGCCACATCGGCCACACATGCGCATCCTGGCGGAACCACAGCGGAAGCGCCGGCAGCTCCTCCGCATAGATCGCTTGCAGCCTTGCCCATAACGGCCGCCGTGCTTCGGTATCGAGCGTGATCGGCAGGCGTTCCAGCAATTCATCCACCTCCGCATTGCGGAATCCGCCGCTGTTCTGGCCGGACCAGTTGCGCGCGGCGGTGGGGATTTCGTCGCTGTGCATGGTGCTGCGCGGCACGCTTTCCGGCGCGCTGATCCAGGCGAACATGGACAGCCCTTGGTTGCGGCGCTGGCGCTGGGTTTCGCCGAAGAAGACGCGCGGTGGTTCGTTCCTGACGCGCGCCTCCACGCCCACCGCGCGCCATTGCGCGGCTAGCACCTGTTGTACTTGCTCGCGTGAGCGATTGCCCGCGGTGGTCATCAAATCCAGCGCCAGCCTGTCGCCGGCGGCGTTGCGGCGGATGCCATCCGGCCCAGCGCGCCAGCCCGCCTCATCCAGCAGCGCGGCCGCGCGCGCCGCATCGAAAGGCCAGCGATGCACCGCGGAGTCCGCCATGCGGTCCAGCGGGTTCACGTTGGAATGCGCCACTGTCTGCCGCCCGCCGAAGAGCTGGTCCACGATGCGCTGGCGGTCCACCGCCATCAGCAGCGCCTGGCGCACGCGGCGGTCGGCCAGGGCGGGATTGTCCAGGTTGGGCGTGATGTGTTCGTAGATCAGGCCGGCGCGGTATTCGACGCGGAAGCGCCCCTGCGTGCGGCGTTCCAGCGCGGCGGCCTGTTCCACCGGCAGGCCCAACTCGCCCGCGATCATGTCCACCTGGCCGGCCAGCAATTGCGCTTCCAGTGCCGTGGTATTCTCCACCGTGCGGATGCGGATGGTGCGGAAATGCGGCGCGACACCGGACCACATCGGGTTGCGTTCCAGCGTGATGCCCTGGCCGGGCTGCACAGCGGAAACGCGATACGGGCCGGACCATAGCGCGGGGTTTGTTGGCTCCCGGTCATACAGCGTGCGCGTGCGATAGGCGCGCGGATCGGCCTGCCAGATCGCGCGTTCGACATGCGCGGGCAGTGGTTGGAAATCGCCCATCGAGGCGAAATCGAAGGTCACACGGTCGACGCGAATTTCCACCGTGCGCGCATCGATCACGATGAGTTCGTACATGCTGCGATACAGCTCGGCCGGGCCGAAACCGGTGGCGGGGTCGCGCCCGGCTTCCCAGGCGAAGCGCAGATCTTCGGATGTGATCGGCGTGCCATCGCCCCAGCGCAGGCCCGCGCGCAGTCGCATGGTGATGCGCAGGCCGGGGCGACCATCGGGCGTGGTTTCTAGCCGCGCCAGGCCGTTTTCCAAGGTGGGCAGCGTCTCGCACAGCAGGCAGACCAGAGACCAGTCGGCGTCGTAGGCGGTCAGCGGGCGGCGCACGAAACCCAGTACGTAGGATTTCGCCGCCATGTTCTCGATATTGGGGTGCAGCGTGGATGGGTACTGCGTGATGCCGATGGTCAGCGTGTCGCGCGGCTGCGCCAGCGCTGCCGCCGCGACGAACAGGAACAGGAACAGGAACCGCATGCGACATGGTGCCCGCCGCTTGGCGGGCCGCGCAAGCGTTACCCTATGGGGCCACCCGCATCCTTGGTGATGGCGATGACGGTGCTGCGCGGCGGCATGCCATCCTGGAAATCCGGCCAGCGCGTGGAGGGGTTCGCGAAGGTTGAACCAGCGTTTTCGCCAGGGTGCTGGATGGCCAGGAACAGCGTGCTGTCATCAGGCGTGAAGCACGGGCCGCACACTTCGGCACCCACCGGCGCCTGGTAGAACAGCCGCGTCAGCGCGCGCCCGCCGCCCAGCGTGTCGGCGGCGTAGATGCCATCCGCGATGCCCGCCGCACCAGGCGCGCCATCGGTCGCGATCCAGATGCGGCCCTTGCTGTCGAAGGCGCAGTTGTCGGGGCAGGACAACCAGCCATCGGCGCCGGTCGCGCGGTGATAGCGGGCGCCCGCATCGATGCCGGGCTTGCCGGCCATCAGGAAGATGGACCAGCGCATTTCATCGGCCGCGTGGTCCACGCGCGCGGTGCCGGCACCTGGCGGGATCATCTCCACCACATGGCCATGCGTGTTGTTGATGCGCGGGTTGGTGGCGTTGGGCGTGGTGCGGCGCGCATTGTTGGTCAGCATCACATAGACGCGGCCGGTGGCGGGGTTGGTTTCCACATCCTCCGGGCGGTCCATGGGGGTGGCGCCCAGCAGGTCTGCGGCGCGGCGCGCCTCGATCACGACATCGCCCTGGTTGTGGAAATTGTTCGCCGGCGTCAGCGGGCCTTGGCCAAAGACCAGCGGCAGCCAGCGCAGCGTGCCGTCATCGCGATACTGCGCGACGGACAGCGTGCCATCATCCAGCAGGTCGCGATTGGCGGCCATGTCGGTTGGGTTGAAGGGGCGCGCGGTGACGAAGCGATAGACATAATCATCCATTTCGTCGTCGCCCTGGTAGAACACCACGCGGCCATCGGGCGCCATCGCGTAGGTGCAGCCCTCATGCTTGAAGCGGCCGAGGGCGGTGCGCTTGATGGGCGTGCTGGTCGGGTCGAAGGGATCGATTTCCACCACCCAGCCGAAGCGGTTGGGCTCGTTCGGTTCGCGGTCCAGGCTGAAGCGCGGCTCGAAGCGACTCCAGCCATAGATCGCCTGGCGACGAATGCCATAGCGGCGATAGGCGGCGGCCTGGTCGCTGGTGTCCGCGGCCTCACCGCCGAAGCAGAAGTTGAAGTTTTCCTCGCAGGTCAGCACGGTGCCCCAGGGCGTGGTGCCGCCGGCGCAGTTGTTCAGCATGCCAAGGACGGTGGTGCCGGCGGCGTCGGTGCTGGTGCGCATGCGCGGGTGGCCGGCGGCGGGGCCGCTGATGCGCATGGGCGTTTCGGCGGTCACGCGGCGGGCGAAGCGGCTGCCTTCGACGACGCGCCAGTCTCGGCCATCGCGGCGCAGTTCGATGATGCTGCCGCCATGCGCCATCAGTTCCACGCGCACCTGTTCGGCATTGGTGGCCTGGCGCGCGGCGGCGCCACCGGGCGGCAGGCCGGGGAACATGATCTGGGTGGAGGTGTATTCGTGGTTCACCCACAGCAACCCGTTGGCGCTGGAACGGCTGCCGGCGGGCAGCGGGATGAACGCAAGAAAATCGCAATTGGTGCCGAATTGCTGGGCCTGCGCGGCGCCGGTCTGCGCCAACGGGTCGAAGGCGGGGGCACCTGGCAGCACCGCGTCACCCCAGCGCATCAGGTATTGGATGCGGTGCCCATCGGCCACCGCGTCTTCCTGCGCGAGCTGGTGCTGCAATTCATCGAAGGTGAGTGTGGAGGGGCCGCCGCGGCGTGGTGTGGTCTGTGCATCTGCATCCGGCGCCAGTGCCAGCGCGGTCGCGGCCAGCAGCGCGCCACGGCGCGAGAGAAAACGTTCGGCGATGCTGGTGAAGCGTTCGGCGGGTGCGGGGTTGCTGCCGGTGTCTTCGATTTCGATCACCTCGGCGTGCGGGTCGATCATGTTGGTGTGCTCCTGCTGGGGCGCGCATTCTGTGTGAAGTCAGGCCGGCTTGGCGTGACGTTGCCATGAAGCGTGCCACAGCGCCCGATTGTCCGCGCCCCC
>JAAFHD010000254.1 GCA_013298245.1 Alphaproteobacteria bacterium | reverse complement strand
TTCAATTGCAGGGTCACCATCCGGTTCAGGTGGACCGCGCGCGCGACGCGTTGCTGACGGAATTCGGCAAGGCGACGCTGGATGATCGCTATCTGCTGCCGGGCGAATCCTACCAGGATTTGTTCGCGCGCGTGGCGTCCGCCTATGGCGATGACGCGGCGCATGCGCAGCGCATCTACGACTATATCTCCAAGCTGTGGTTCATGCCGGCAACGCCTGTGCTGTCGAACGGGGGTACGACGCGCGGGCTGCCGATTTCCTGCTTCCTGAACGAGGCGCAGGACAGCCTGGAGAGCATTGTCGGGCTGTGGAATGAGAATGTGTGGCTGGCGTCCAAGGGCGGTGGCATCGGGTCGTATTGGGGGAATTTGCGGTCGCTCGGCGAGAAGGTCGGGCAGAATGGCAAGACCTCGGGCATCGTGCCGTTCATTCGGGTGATGGATAGTTTGACCCTGGCGATTTCGCAGGGGTCGCTGCGGCGTGGGTCGGCGGCGGTGTATCTGCCGGTGCATCACCCGGAGATCGAGGAATTCATTGAGATTCGCCGGCCGACCGGGGGTGACCCGAATCGCAAGGCGCTGAACCTGCACCATGGCATCCTGGTGTCGGATGCATTCATGCGCGCGGTGGAAGCCGATGAGGCCTGGGCGCTGTTGTCGCCAAAGGATGGCGCCGTTGTGCGCACGGTGTCCGCGCGGTCGATCTGGATTCGCATGCTGACGGCGCGGATCGAGACGGGTGAGCCTTACATCATCTTCTCCGACGCGGTGAACAATGCGCGGCCTGAGCACCACAAGCTGGCGGGGCTGGAGGTGAAGACCTCCAACCTGTGCAGCGAAATCACGCTGCCGACGGGGCGCGACCATCTGGGTGAGGACCGCACCGCGGTGTGCTGCCTGTCGTCCTTGAACCTTGAGACCTGGATGGAGTGGAAGGACGACACGCACTTCATCCCCGATGTGATGCGCTTCCTGGACAATGTCCTGCAGAACTTCATCGACACAGCGCCGGACAGCATGGCCAAGGCGCGCTATTCGGCGATGCGCGAGCGCTCGGTGGGCCTCGGTGTGATGGGCTTCCACAGCTTCCTGCAGGCGCTGAACGTGCCGTTCGAAAGCGTGGTCGCGAAGGTGTGGAACAAGAAGATGTTCAAGCACATCCGCGAACAGGCGGATGTCGCGAGTCGCGTGCTGGCCGAGGAACGCGGCCCCTGCCCGGATGCCGCCGAATACGGCTTCATGGAGCGGTTTTCCAACAAGATGGCGATCGCGCCGACGGCGTCGATTTCCATCATCTGTGGTGGTGCGTCCCCGGGCATCGAGCCGGTGGCGGCGAATGTCTATAACCACAAGACGCTGTCCGGCAGCTTCATCGTGCGCAGCCCGCATCTGCAAAAGGTGCTGGCCAAGCATGGGCGCGATGACAGCGACACCTGGACCAGCATCACCGTCAACAAGGGCAGCGTGCAGCACCTGGATTTCCTCACGGACCAGGAGCGCGCGACCTTCAAGACGGCGTTTGAACTGGATCAGCGCTGGGTGGTGGAACACGCCGCTGACCGCACGCCCTTCATCTGCCAGGCGCAGTCGCTGAACGTGTTCCTGCCGGCGAATGTGCATAAGCGGGACCTGCACCAGATCCACCTGATGGCGTGGAAGCGTGGCGTGAAGTCGCTGTATTATTGCCGCAGCCTGTCGATCCAACGCGCGGATGCGATCAGCGAGAAGGCGGTGATGGTGCAGACCAAGCGCGATGTGGATGAAGCCGCGGCGGCGGCGGCCACGGCGGCGGCGGGCAACAATTATGAGGAATGCCTGGCCTGCCAATAAGCCAGCGCGACCGTGCGACATGATCGGGCCGGGGAGGGCACTGCCTTCCCCGGCTTTTTTGTGCGGGGCGGGCGTTGATGGGGTGCCAAACGTCAAAACCGCCTGCCGACACGGGGATCACCCGCGTCGAGCCGACGGCTTCGTCAAACAATGTGGTGCGTTTTCGCCCCGGCAGCGCGCGGCGAAAGCGGCGTGATCAGGCCGCCTTCTTCGCCTTGGCGCGCGTGATGCGGCGCTTCAGCGTGATGGCTTCCGGCGGCAGCCGACGGTCAGGCGTGCCGAGCAGGAAGGAATCCAGGCCGCCATTGTGTTCGATGGTGCGGATGCCGTTCGTTGTCAGCCGGATCTGGATGCTGGTGCCCAGCACGTCCGAGAAGAACGACTGGTGCTGCAGGTTCGGCAGATACCGGCGACGCGTCTTGTTGTTGGCGTGGCTGACGTTGTTGCCCGTCAGGACGCCCTTGCCCGTGATGCTGCAGCGGCGAGACATGGAATCACCTTGAACAAATGGCCGCAGGCGCGGCGTGAATACGAGGCGCGCGTATGGCCCAGCGGCGGCGCCGGGTCAAGCTGCGCGTTGCGGATCAGGCCTTGCCGGGTTCGGCGCTGAACAGCGCTTTCTTGCCGGGCTTGTCCTTCCATTCATCGGCGTCCGCGGGCGCTTCGCCCTTGCGGGTGATGTTGGGCCATTGGGTCGAGAATTCGCGGTTCAGCTCCAGCCATTCCGCGCCTTTTTCGTCGCTGTCGGGCACGATCGCTTCGGCGGGGCATTCGGGCTCGCAGACGCCGCAATCGATGCATTCATCCGGGTGGATGACCAGCATGTTGTCGCCGACATAGAAGCAGTCCACCGGACAGACCTCGACGCAATCCATGTATTTGCACTTGATGCAGTTCTCGGTGACGACATAGGTCACGAAGCGGGCTCCTTGGCCAAAATGGTGCGATGCAGCCATGCCGCCTGGGGCGCATGCTGTCCAGGGGCAGGCGTATAGCGGGCGCGGCTGCACTTGTCATGGCGCTGCGTTGTCATGTCGCGCGCTATTGCCGCCAGGCGGCGAGCTTGCGGTAGATGGTCGAGGGGTTCACCTCCAGCAGGGCGGCGGCGCGCGGCACGTCCTGGCCGGTCTGGTCCAGGGCGGCCAGGATCATGCGCTTTTCCATGACCGCGAGCGGCTCGACCTGCGGCGGGGCAGCGGGCGGCGGCGGGGGCGCGGCTTCGATCACCGGCGTCGCGACGACCGGAGCGACCACCACCGGCGCTGGCTCCACCACCGGCGGCGGCGCGGCGCGGCGCCTGGCGCCATGCAGCAGGCCGGGCGGCAGCATCTCGGGCGTCACCGCATCGGCATCATGCAGCACGACCACGTTGCGCATGGCGTTCTGCAACTGCCGCACATTGCCTGGCCAGGGGTAGGCTGCGATCGCGGCCTCCGCCTCGCGCGAGAATCCGCGGAAGCGGCGGCCTTCCTCCTTGCTGAAACTGGCCAGGAAGTGGCGCGCGATCAGCAGCACATCGGGCCCGCGTTCGCGCAAGGGCGGCAATTCCACCGGCACGACATAGAGGCGGTAATACAGGTCTTCGCGGAAGCGCCCGGCCTCCACCTCCGCCAACGGGTCGCGATTGGTGGCGCTGACGATGCGCACATCGGCCTTTTCGGGGCGCGTGGCACCCACGGGCTGGAAGCTGCCGGTCTGCAGAAAGCGCAGCAGCTTGACCTGCATGTCCAGCGGCATTTCGCCGATTTCGTCCAGGAACAGCGTGCCGCCCTCGGCCTGCTTGGCGGCACCGGCGCGGTTGTCGGTGGCCCCGGTGAAGGCGCCCTTCACATGGCCGAAGATTTCGCTCTCCAGCAGGTCCTTCGGGATGGCCGCACAGTTCAGCGCGACGAAGGGGCCTTTTGCGCGGGGGGATGCCTTGTGGATGGCTTCTGCGGCCAGTTCCTTGCCGGTGCCACTTTCGCCGGTGATGAAGACGTTGGCGCGGGACGGCGCCACACTTTCGATCGTCTTGTACACCGCCTGCATGGGCGGCGAGGCACCCACAAAGCCAAAGAACCGCCCGCGATGGAGCTGTTCCTTCACCGCCACCAGCTCGGCCTTCAGCGCGCGTTTTTCCAGCGCGTTGTCCAGCGTGACCTTCAGGCGCGCCTTGCCATAGGGCTTGACGATGAAGTCCATCGCCCCTTCGCGCATCGCCTCCACGGCCGCGTTCACGCTGCCATTGGCGGTGATGACGATCAGTGCGGCTTCGGCCCCTTCGGCGCGCAGCTTGCGCATCAGGTCGAAGCCGGAAAAATCGGGCAGTTGCAGATCGACCAGCACGGCGTCGGGCTGCCATTCCATCGCCTGGCGCAGCGCATCCGCGCCGGTGGCGGCGTGGCGGACCTCGTGGCCCATATCGGCCAGCAGGGCCTTGGCGACCTCGGCCTGGGTCGGCGTGTCCTCGACCAGCAGGACGCGGCCGGTGGTCATGCCCGCGTCAGTGCCTGCAATTCGGTCAGGGCGGCGGTGCTCTCGGCGGTCAGGCGCGGCAGGACAGATGACGGCGCCTCGGGCTGGCGTGGGTCCATGGCGATGCGGGCTTCGGCCTCCAGCCGGCGGGCGCCGACGGCGGCGGCGGCGCCGGCCAGGCTGTGGGCCGCGCGGCGATACAGCGTGATGTCGCTGGCCGCGGCGGCCGCCTGCAATTCGCGGGTCAGGCGGCCCAGGTCATCCTCGAAGGTCGCGATAATGCGCCGGAAGACCTCGGGCGGGAGGTCTTCGGCCAATTGGCCAGCCACTTCGGGGTCGAGCGCGCTCACACCACTAGCGGTCGCATTTTGCGGCCGCTGTGGTCAAGGGTTCACGAGAAGAGGAAATCCCCTGACCCCATGCCGGTGACACCCACCACATCAATGCGCGTGGTACCAAACTGCACCACCGAACTGCCCTCGGTCTCATACACTGTCAGTGCGGCGAAATTCGCAGGACCGCCGGCATGGACGATGCGGATCTGGTCGCCCTCGGCGCGGCTGAAGCCATAGATCTGGTCATAGCCATCGGCGGCGGAGGCGTAGTTGAACACGTCCGCCCCCGCGCCGCCGACCAGTTGGTCATTATCGGCACCACCCGCCAGCACGTCATTGCCAGCGCCGCCAAGCAGCAGGTCGTGGCCGGCCTCGCCGTTCAGGGTATCGGCCTGGGCCTGGCCCCACAGCTGGTCATCGCCGCCGCCGCCGTTCAGCGTGCTGCCGAGTGCCGCATTGGCCACCAGCACATCGGCGCTGGTGCCGCCCTGCATCTGCGCTGCACCACCCACCAGGAAGCTGGCGGCCAGACCCGCCGATGCGGTCCAGCCATCGAGGGTGACGAAGGCATAGTCGGTGCCTGTGGCGGTGATGGCGGTGCCGGTGGCGTTCACCTGGTAGAGGTTTACCCCAGCGCCGCCGGCCAGCGTGTCGGTGCCCGAAGCGCTGCCATAGAGCGTGTCATTGCCCAGGCCGCCATCGACGCTGTCATTGCCGCCCCAGGCGTGCAGCGCGTCATGGCCATCGCCGCCCGCCAGGGTATTGGCGCCGAGGTCACCGCCCAGCACATCATCGAAGGCCGAACCCAGCAGGTTCTCGATATTGGTGAAGCTGTCGGTGCCGGCACCCAGTGTGTTGAAGGCGCTGCCCTGGGCCAGCAGGCCGAAGAACACGCCCATGGTGGCGGAGGCGAAGCTCGCGGTGTCGAGGCCATCGCCGCCATCGATGCTGTCATTGCCCGCACCACCTTCGATGGTGTCGTGGCCAGCGGCGCCGTTGATCGCGTTGGCATTGGCGTCGCCGGTCAGGCTGTCATGGTGGGCGGAGCCGGTCAGGTTTTCGAAATTGGTCAGCGTGTCGGTGCCCGCACCGCCGGTGTTCTGGGCGGTGGTGAGTGCGAGGCTGACAG
>JAAFHD010000257.1 GCA_013298245.1 Alphaproteobacteria bacterium | reverse complement strand
AGCGCGGTGGTGGTGGAAACCGGCAGCTTCAGCACCTCGCCACCGAAGGGTTCCAGCAGCACATCCTGCATCGCGAAGCCCATGGAACCCGCCCCCAGCACGACCAGCCGCCGCAGCGCCGGCCCATCGGCCAGGAAGGCATCCCAGCTTTCGCGGAAGGACGGCAAGGCGCGGTCGAAGCGGGTCAGATGCGGGTCGCGCGCTTCCTGCTTCCACAGCGAAATCACGTTGAGCAGGATGGTCGCGACAGCCGAACCCTGGATCACCTGGATCAGCTTGCCCGGCGTGAAATCCTGCAGCAGCCAGCCGAAAATCAGCGCGGCGCCAAACATGCCGACCAGCAGCATCACATACATCAGCCCGACAACCTGGGGCTGCTTGTCTTCAGGTGCGAGGTCGGTCGCCAAGGCCATGCCGACGGTCTGCACCATGTGCAGCCCCGCACCCACCAGCAGGAACGCGAACGCGGCGGCGGCATAGCCGATCCAGATCGGCGCATTCGCACTCTCGCCAGCACCGGCCAGCACCAGCAGCGCGAACGGCATGATCGCCAGGCCGCCAAACTGCGTCATCGTGCCCATCCAGATGAAGGGCACGCGGCGCCAACCCAGCAGGGATTTGTGGGTGTCGGAGCGAAAGCCCATCAGCGCGCGGAAGGGCGCGGCGAGCACGGGCAAGGCCAGCATGATCGCGACCAGCGATGCGGGGACGCCCAGTTCCACGATCATCACGCGGTTCAGCGTGCCGACCAGCAGCACCAGCGCCATGCCGACGGAAACCTGGAACAGGGACAGGCGCAGCAGGCGCGACAATGGCAGGTCGGTGCTGGCGGCATCCGCGAAGGGCAGATAGCGCGGCCCGAGCGACAGCCAGCCGCGCATGAGGCGTTGGCTGGTGCGGTTCATGGCCGCCTCCATGGGCGGCATGTGCTGTTGTGCATGGCCTCAACCCTGGAGTTTTTTCTCGTCAGCCCGCTTCAGAGAAAAACCCCATCCGCTGCTGGGAGGCCGATTCCCTGGAGAGGCTGAAGCAGCCTGCCCAGATCGGACCCCGGTGGTGGGATGCGGACGGCGATGGTGGCGGGCTGAGCCCCCGCCATCACCGCCGCCGCTGTGCGCGCCGGTTGCCCGGCACCACGCTTTGTCGCGCCCCGCGGGACGCGCGGTATTCAGCGCTGTTCCAGCATCACCTTGGACATGGCGACACCTGGCGCCGGCCCCACATCACTGGTGCGTGCCGGTGCGGCACCACGCAGGAAGGCGGGGAAATAGGCGGTGTTGAGCAGCAGCGCCGTATGCACCGACAGCGATGCCACGACGACGCCCGCCAGAAAGAGCGGGATGCCGACGGTGGGCTTCACCACCAGCCACATCTTGCCATTGATCATGGTTGCTCTCCCCTCACTTCAGCCAGGGTGTGAGAATATAGGCTAGGATGTGCGCCAGGGCGGAAATCATGAAGAAGGACCGCGTGCCACCAATCATGTAGCCGTGGAGTTCTTCCGCCTGGCCCGCGGTCAACCCGGTTGGGAAGACCTTGTCCGGATCAGAAGGCATCTGGGATGTCCCCTGTTGGAATGCGCGTGCTGGCCCAGCACGCGGGGGCCTTGATACCGTGCCAACTGGGTTGGACACGGGCGCGCGACGCAAGGCGGACGCTGCGCGGGCCTGGTTCGGGGAGGCGGGACGGCGGTCCCATTGGTTGTCGACTCCCGGGGGATATTGTCACGGAAACGGAACAGACAATGTGTCAGTTTCACTAGACATACGACGCGGTCGATTGTCAAGCGAAACGTTCTGATTTGGCAACGCGGGCGCAGCCGCGGACAGCCGCCATTTTCCACGCCATCCGCGCGCGAAAAGCCTTACAAACCGGGGTCGCGCCAGAGCGGCATGCTCAGGCAATGCGGCCCGCCGCCGCCCTGGCAGATCACGCGCAGTTCAGGGTCCAGCACGGCCAGGCCCTCCGCCCGCAGCGCGGCGTTCAGCCGGGTGCTGTGTCTCGCGGAAATGACACGACCCCCGCCCAGCGAGAGCAGGTTGCATGACAGTGCCATGACCTCCGCATAGCGCGCTTCGACCAGCCGGATGTGGTGCGCGCGCAGCCAGTCCAGGAAGCCTGGCTCCAGCGCTTCGGGGAAGGCGACGGCCAGGCCATCGGCCGCCATGCAGAACACCACGTCCAGATGCAGGAAGTGTTCGGCCAGCGGCACCAGCCGCACCTCCCAGCCGGCATCGCGCAGCCAGCCGGCCAGTTGCGCAGCACCTGCCAGGTCGGTGCGGCTGCCGGTGTGCCCGATGGCGGCAAGGCCGGGGCGGATGATGGCGATGTCCCCGCCCTCGATCGTGCCGTGGTTCGCGAGCCGCCAGAACCGGTCGTGGAAGCGCATGATGGCGGCGTATTCGCCGCGGCGTTCGGGTTTGAACATCTGCGTCAGCAGCACGCCCCAGGGCGTCGTCTGGCTGCTGTCGCGGGTGTAGCACTGATAGGGCAGATGGGGTTCGGGCGGCAGGAAGTGGCAGCGCACGCCGGCGTGGCGCAAGGCGTCTTCGAATTCGCGGTATTCGCGTTGCACTTGCTGCTGGTCCGCCTGGCCCTCGGCCAGGGATTCGCGCGCGATCGCGTTGAGCGGCAGCCACCGATAATGTTCCGGCCGGCACAGCAACACATCCGTCAGCCGACCCGTCTCCGATGCCACGCGCCAATCGGCCATGCTGCCCTGCCCTCTGTCGCGACCATGGTGTAGAATTCCGCCATGCCGATCAATGAAGCCCTGCCCTTCAGGCCCGTGAACATCGCCGTGCTGACGGTCAGCGACACGCGCAGCCTGGAGAATGACACCTCTGGCGCGACGCTGGTGGCGCGCATCACGGAGGCCGGGCACCACTGCATCGACCGCCGCATCGTGCGCGATGACAGTGCGTTGATCGAGGCCGTGCTGCGCGAATGGATCGCGAACCCTGAGGTGGATTGCGGCATCACCACGGGTGGCACCGGCATCACCGGCCGCGACGTGACACCCGAAGCGTTTGACCGCGTGCTGGAGAAGGAAATCCAGGGCTTTGGCGAGCTGTTCCGCATGCTCAGCTACCAGAAGATCGGCACCTCCACGATCCAGTCGCGCGCCATTGGCGGTGTCGCGGGCGGCACCTATCTGTTCGCGCTGCCGGGCAGCACGGGTGCGTGCAAGGACGCCTGGGATGACATCCTGCGCTTCCAGCTGGATGCGCGCCACAAGCCCTGCAACCTGGTGGAGCTGATGCCGCGGCTGATGGAGCGGTGATGACGCAGCTGGTCCATCGCGTCCGGCTCAGGAATTGGCGCAGCATCGCGGCGTGCGATGTGACGCTGGGCGGGCTGACCTTTCTTCTTGGCCGCAATGGCGCGGGCAAGAGCAACTTCCTGGATGCCTTCCAGTTCGTGTCGGATGCGCTGAACACCTCGCTGGACCATGCCTTCCGTGATCGCGGCGGTATCGGCGATGTGCGGCGCAAATCAGGCGGCCACCCGAACCACTTCGCGATGCGCTTCGACCTGACGCTGCCCGATGGCATCCAGGCGGCCTACAGCCTGCGCATCGGCGCGAAACCTTCGGGCGGGTTCGTGGTGCAGGACGAACGTGGCGAATTGCGGGGCGGCCCGCTATTCGGTGGCGCGGTTTTTCACGTCAAGGACGGCCAGGTGCATGAAACCAGCGCGCCGTCGATGCCGAAGCTGACCGATGACCGGTTATCCCTCGTGGCGCTATCCGGCATCGCCGATTTCCGCCCCCTGTTCGAGGCATTGGCCAGCAGTGCTGTCTACAGCCTCAACCCGCGCCAGATCGCGGCGATGCAGCGGCCTGATCCGAAGGAATTGCTGCAACTGGACGGCAGCAACGCGGCAGGGGTGTTGCGACGTCTCACCAACGGTGCGCCGGCGTCCTTGTCCGAGTATCTGGCGCGCATCGTGCCAGGCATCACGGCCGTGGAAACGCAATCCATCGGGCCGCTGGAACAGGTGCATTTCAAGCAGGCCATGCGCGGCTCGCGGCACGAATGGAGCTTTCCGGCCACCAGCATGTCGGACGGCACATTGCGCGCCTTCGGCACGATCCTCGCACTGTTGCAGGCATCTGCGCATGATGGCAGTCGCCAGGCCCGTCTGATCGGCCTCGAGGAGCCGGAGATGGCATTGCACCCGGCCGCAGCCGCCGCCCTTCTCGCGGCCATCCGCGAAGGTGCCAGGCACGCGCAGGTGCTGGTGACCAGCCATAGCCCTGAACTGTTGGACAATCCTGACATCAGCGCCGACCAATTGCTCGCGGTGATGAATGATGACGGACAGACCCATATCGGCAGGCTGGATGCGCCCACCATGACAATACTGCGCGAGCGGCTGATGACCGCGGGCGAATTGCTGCGCCAGGACCAACTCGAGGCCGATCCGGCGGCAGTGCGGGATGTTCGCCACGAGCGGCAATTGCGCCTCTTCGAGCCTATCCGACACCGCGCATGACCGTGATCGTGCCCATCGTGGAGGGGCATGGCGAATTGGAAGCCGTGCCGACCTTGCTGTTCCGCATCGCGGGCAGCAGCGGCACCGGGCGCGTGCTGCGCGTGAAGAAGCCGATCCGTGTTTCCGCCCCAGGGTTCATCAACAACGCCGAGACCTTCCGCCGCTACTTCGGCGCGGCCGCGATCAAGGCGAAGGCGGAGAATGGCGCCGTCCTTATTCTGCTCGACTGCGACGGTGCCGGCGAACTGCGCTGCCCGGCAACGTTGGGGCCGCGCCTGAAGGCGCAAGCCATGGCCCTGCGGCCTGACGTGACTGTCCTCATCGCCCTGGCCAAGATGGAATACGAGGCGTGGTTCATCGCAGCCTCCGCCTCGCTGACCGGGGTGCATGGGTACAGCCATGTGACGGAAGCGGCAGACCCAGAGGGTATTCGCGATGCCAAGGGTTGGCTCGGGCGCAACATGCCGGCTGGCTATGACCCGGTCGCGCATCAGCCGGCCTTCACGCAGCGCTTCGACCTCATGGCGGCGCGGCGCGCGCCCTCCTTCGATCGCCTTTGTGCGCGCGTCGCCGCACTTCTCGGCGCCAGCCCCGAAGCAGCACCATGCTGAAGCGGCGGAGTTGATGCAGCGGTGAGCGAAGCCAACGACGCACAACATATGCGCGCCGCATTGGCCGTGGCGCAGCGCGGCCTTGGCAATACCTGGCCCAACCCGTCCGTCGGCTGCGTGCTGGTCAAGGACGGCCAGGTCATCGCCCGCGGCTGGACGCAACCCGGCGGCCGCCCGCATGCGGAGGCCGAGGCACTGCGCCGCGCCGGCACAGCGGCACGCGGTGCGACCGCTTACGTCACGCTGGAACCCTGCTCGCATTGGGGCCGCACGCCGCCCTGCTGTGATGCGTTGGCCGATGCGGGCATCGCACGCGTGGTGGTGGCGCAGCGCGACCCCGACAAGCGCGTGGACGGCCGCGGTTTTGCACGCCTGCGCGCCGCTGGAATCGAAGTGCTGGAAGGCGTGCTGGCGGATGACGCGGCGCGCCTGCAACACGGCTTCATCCGCCGCGTCACCCATGGCCTGCCGCTGGTCACGCTGAAACTGGCCAGCACGCTGGATGGCCGCATCGCAACCGCCACCGGCGAAAGCCGCTGGATCACCGGCGAGGCCGCGCGCCGCGCCGTGCACGCCGCGCGTGCGGCCCATGATGTGGTGCTGGTCGGCAGCGGCACGGTGCTGGCG
>JAAFHD010000252.1 GCA_013298245.1 Alphaproteobacteria bacterium | reverse complement strand
TGGCGGCGCACTTGGATGCCGCGCGGCGCGATGCGCTGTTTTCGGCATTGTCTGCCCTGCCCGCGCAGGTGTGGTTGACGGGCACGGAAGCCGATCTTTTCGCCCCCCTGCGCGGCGCCGCGCAGGCCTTTGTGGTGACCCCTGGCGCGGTTGTGGAAAACCCCGGCTGGGGCATGGCCTGAACGGCATATTTCAGCTATGTTGCGGGGCGCCAAAAAGCGCCGTTTTCCAGGGATTCGCGCCGCATCATGAGTGACGAAAAAGAGAGCCAGAACGGGGATGCCTATGAGGCCTCCTCCATCACCGTGTTGCGCGGGTTGGAAGCGGTGCGAAAGCGGCCCGGGATGTATATCGGCGACACCGATGATGGGTCGGGCCTGCACCACATGGCCTTCGAGATCATCGACAATTCGGTGGACGAGGCGCAGGCGGGTTTTGCCTCTCGCGTGGACCTGATTTTGAACGGCGATGGCAGCGTGACCGTCACGGATGATGGGCGCGGCATCCCGGTGGATATGCATGCTGAGGAGGGCGTTTCGGCGGCCGAGGTGGTGCTGACGCGCCTGCATGCGGGCGGCAAGTTCAACCAGAATTCCTATAAGGTTTCCGGCGGTCTGCACGGCGTGGGTGCTGCCGTGGTGAACGCGCTGTCCGAATGGATGGAAGTGCGAATCTGGCGCGGTGGGTTCGAGCATTTCATCCGCTTCGAACACGGCGAGACCGTGCAGTCGCTGAAGGTGATCGGGCCGTCCGACCATGCGTCCGGCACCGAGGTGACGTTCAAGCCCAGCAGCGGCACCTTCACCAAGACCGAATATGATTTCGCCGTGCTGGAACGCCGCTTGCGCGAGCTGGCATTTCTGAATTCCGGGCTGATCATCACCCTGGCGGATGAACGCACGGAACCGGCGCAGCGCGTGGAATTCAAGTTCGATGGCGGGCTGCGCGCCTTTGTGGAATGGCTCGATCGCGGCAAGGAGCCGCTGTTCAAGCCGCCCATCACGCTGGCGCTGAAGGAAGGCGATGGCATCCGCGTGGAGCTCGCCATGTGGTGGACCAATTCACCGCGCGAATTGGCGCTGTGCTTCACCAACAACATCCCGCAGCGCGATGGCGGCACGCACCAGGCCGGCTTCCGCCAGGCGTTGACGCGCGTGGTGATGAAATACGCCGAAGACCTGGCCAAGAAGGAAAAGGTCGAACTGGTCGGCGAGGACATGCGCGAGGGCATGACCTGCGTGCTGTCCGTGAAAGTACCGGACCCGAAATTCTCCAGCCAGACCAAGGACAAGCTGGTGTCTTCGGAAGTGCAGCCGGTGGTGCAGATGGCCGTCGCCGACGCGCTGTCCCATTGGTTCGAGACGCATCCGAAGGAAGCGAAGATCGTCCTGGAACAGGTCGTGCTGGCGGCCGCGGCGCGCAAGGCGGCGCAGTTGGCGCGCGAAAAAGTGGGCCGCAAGAACGCGCTGGATATCTCCACACTTCCCGGAAAACTGGCGGATTGCCAGGAGAAGGACCCGGCCAAATCCGAACTGTTTCTGGTCGAGGGCGACAGCGCCGGCGGCTCCGCCAAGCAGGGGCGCAACCGCGCCAACCAGGCGATCCTGCCGCTGAAGGGCAAGATCCTGAATGTGGAACGCGCGCGCATCGACAAGATGCTGGGCAGTGCGGAAATCGGCACGTTGATCACCGCACTCGGCACCGGCATCGGGCCTGGTGAGCCGAAGCATGGCGGCTTTGACATCACCAAGGCGCGCTACCACCGCATCGTCATCATGACGGACGCGGACGTGGACGGCAGCCACATCCGCACGCTGCTGCTGACCTTCTTCTACCGGCAGATGCCGGCGTTGATCGAAGCGGGGCACCTCTATATCGCGCAGCCGCCGCTGTATCGCGCCAAGCGCGGCAATGATGAGCGCTACCTGAAGGACGACCGCGCGCTGGATGACTTCCTGCTGGAAAAGGCGCTCGGCAATGCGAAGCTGACGCTGGCGGATGGCCGCGTGCTGGAAGGGGCGGCGCTGCGCGAGGAAGTGGAAGCGCTGCGCCAGACCCATGCGCGCATCCGTCGCCTGTCCGGGCATATCCCAACCGAGATCATCGAACAGGCGGCGCTCGTCGGCGCGCTGCATGCCGAGCCATCGCTGGAAGCGGCGCAACGCCTGACCGCGGCGCTGGACCGCATCGCATCGCCCGCTGAACGCGGCTGGGTAGCCACCGTCGACGCAGGCATCAACCTATCCCGCGTGGTGCGCGGCGTGACGGAGCGCGTCACCCTCTCCGCCAACCTGCTGCACACCGGCGATGCACGCTGGCTGGATGAACGCCACGCCGTGCTGGCGACCGAATGGTCCGCACCCGCCACGCTGCACTTCGACACCACCGAAGCCAGCGCGCGCGGGCCACTTTCCGCCTTCGACCGCATCATGGCGCAAGGCCGACGCGGGCTGACCATCCAGCGCTTCAAAGGCCTGGGCGAAATGAACCCCGAGCAACTCTGGAACACCACACTCAACCCCGAAGCACGCACCCTGCTGCAAGTGCGCGTGGAAGACGTGGAAGACGCGGAAAGCGTCTTCTCCACCCTGATGGGCGACGTGGTCGAACCCCGCCGCGAATTCATCGTGGAAAACGCGCTGAAGGTCGCCAACCTCGACGTGTGAGCGACGCCGAAGGTCGCTCTTTGGAGAGGGGCTTTGCCCCCCTCCAAACCTCCCCCCACCAAAGGCCGAGGGGCCTTTGGAAACCATGAGTCTTGGCAAGGTTTGGGGAGGGGGCAGCGTGCGCCCTTGATGACGGGTGCGCCCTTGATGCCCCCTCCCCAAACCTTGCCATAACCCGGGGTCCAGGGGCCTCCCGGCCCTTGGTGGGTGAGGGTCTGGGGGAGGGCAAAGCCCTTCCCCAGGGGCTACCTCCGCATCACTCCTCGTCGCGCTGCGCCCGGCCGTTCACCACGGGGCGCCCGGGGCCGGCGCCGCGGCTCGCGATGGGGATGGATTTCACGCGCACTTCCGGCATGGGGCGCATCAGGTCGATGTGGAGAAGGCCGCGGTCCAGCCAGGCGCCTTCCACTTCGATCCCTTCGGCGATGACGAAGGCGCGTTGGAATTGGCGTGATGCGATGCCGCGGTGGATGAAGACGCGGCCTTCGGCTTCTTCGCGTTGGCGGCCGCGGATCACCAGTTGGTTGTCTTCCTGGGTGATCTGCAGGTCGTCCATGGAAAAGCCTGCGACGGCGAGTGTGATGCGCAGCCGGTTTTCGGCGGTTTGTTCGATGTTGTAGGGCGGGTAGCCTTCCGCGCTTTTCTGCACGCGGTCCAGCATTTGTTCGAGGTGGTCGAAGCCCAGAAACAGGGGCGAGCCGAAGACGGAACCGCGAGACATGAACCCTCCCTGGGAGCGGTGCTCATGCGCCCCTGAAGCGGCAGCGCACGCGCAAGACATGGCAAGTGCGGCGCTTCGTTGCAAGCCGCGCGGCGCGGCGGTATGCGCGGTGCATGACGGAAACGCTACCCATTCTGTATGTGCCTGCGCCGATCCTGCGGCAGAAGGCCAAGCCTGTTGCCGCGGCCGATCAGGTGCGCGACCTGGCGGATCGCATGCTGGCCACGATGTACAAGGCGCCTGGCGTCGGCCTGGCCGCGCCGCAGGTGGGTGTGGGGCTGCGCCTGGTGGTGCTGGATTGCGGACCGAAGGATGCGCCGGCGCCGATGGTGCTGGTCAACCCGGAGCTGGTCGCGGCCAGCGAGGAACTGGCGGTGCGGGAGGAAGGGTGCCTGTCGCTGCCTGGACAATTCGCGGATGTCACGCGGCCGTATCGGGTGCGGGTGCGCTATCTGGCGTTGGATGGTTCCAAGCAGGAGGTGGAGGGCGAGGGGTTGCTTTCCGCCTGCTTGCAGCACGAGATCGACCATTTGGATGGCAAGCTGTTCGTGGACTACCTCTCCATCCTGAAGCGCAACATGCTGCTGCGACGGTTGGCGAAGGATTTGAAGGCGAAAGCGCGGGACGACTGATTTTGCGCGGCCGATTCACCCATCAGGCCTGATGGGATCGGACGCTACGCCTTGGGCTTCGGCGGCGCCGCCCCCAACAACCGGTTCAACAACCCTGGCGGCAGCGCGCCGACCGCCCTTGCCAGCCAGTATATCCGCCGCGGATAGACAATCCGCAGCTTGCCCACCTGCAGCCCCGCCATGGTGCGCCGCGCCGCTTCGTCGGCGTCCATCAGCAGCGGCATGGGGAAGGGGTTTTTCGCCGTCATCGGCGTGCGCACGAAGCCCGGGCAGATCGAGTGCATCCGGATACCGCGCTTGCGTTCGGTGCCGTCGCGCGCCTCGGCCCAGCGCTGCACCGCAGCTTTGCTGGCGGCATAGGCGGGCGCGCTGGGGCCGGCGATGAAGGCGGCCAGAGACGCCACCACCGCCACATGCCCGCGAAAGCCATCGCGCGCTGGTTCCTGCGTGGCCATCACCTCGATCGCGGGCAGCGCGGTGTTCAGCACGCCGGTGATGTTGGTGTCGAACACGCGCCGCGCGTCATCGGCACTTTCCCAGGCATCGCCGGTGCCAGCACCCACGCCCGCATTGCAGATCACCAGGTCCAGCCGGCCGCAGCCTGCGATCCACTCCGCCATGGTCGGCGCGTCGCACACATCAATCACCACGGGGCGCACGCCGGCACCGCGCGCGCGGCATTCATCGGCCACCACGCCAAGCCGTTCGATGTCGCGCCCCGAGAGATGCAGCGTGACACCTGGGCCCGCGCATTCACGCGCCAGCGCCGCCCCCAGCCCCGACGAAGCACCGGTGATCAGCACGTTCAGGAAGTATGGATTCACCCCGCGTATTTCCCCCACAGCACCAGCACCACGCCCGCCACCACCACCAGCGCGCCCAGGCGTTCCGCGGGTTTCGTGCGTTCCTTCAGATAGAAGCGGCTCATCAGCAGGGTGAACAGGATTTCCACCTGGCCGACGGCGCGCACCATCGCCACCGGCGCCAGCGCGAAGGCCGAAAACCAGCACGCGGAACCGGCCGCTGACAAGGCACCCACCTGCATCGAATCCCGCCATGTCGCGAAGACGCGGCGCAGTTCTCCGGGCTCGCGCGCCAGCAGCCAGCTACCCTGCATGGTGGTCTGCATGGCGTTGATCACCACCAGGCAGACCAGCGCCTTCAGGATGGGGTCCGCACCAGGCAGCGTGGTGTTCGCCGCCTTGATGAAGATGGCACAGACGGCGAAGGCGAAGCCTGCGGCCATCCCCAGCATCGCGCCACGCTGGAAGGTCGCGGCCAGCAGCGCGCCCGGTGTCACACCCTTACCCGCGAAGGACAGCACCAGCACGCCCGCCACGGATACCGCGATGCCGGCCCAGGACAGCCACGGGATAACCTCTCCCAACACCACCAGCGCGATGATCGCGGCCTGGATGGCTTCCGTTTTCGAATAGGCGGTGCCCACCGCAAAACCGCGCGAATCAAACGACATGATCAGCAGGTTGGTGCCCAGAATCTGCCCCAGCCCACCGGCCGCGCACAGCACCAGAAACCACGCCGAAAACGCGCCCACTTCGCCGCCAAACACCAGCCAATACACGCCCAGAATCACCGCCCCCGCCGGCACGCCGTACAGGTATCGCACCACCGCCGCGCCATTGACCGACAAGGCCCCGCGCAGCTTCTGCTGCTTGGCCGTGCGCCAGCATTGGAAGGCAGCGGCCGCGACGGTGAAAGCGATCCAGCCTGGAATCATACCCGGCGAATGCGGCCCCAGCCCGCGTCT
>JAAFHD010000251.1 GCA_013298245.1 Alphaproteobacteria bacterium | reverse complement strand
GCTGGATGATGGGCAGGTCGTGCTGTCCTGGTATCCGGCCGGTCGGGTGGCGATGTCGCACGATGTCGCGCCGCCGGATTGGCCGCGCGTGCTGCATGGCGATGATGCGGCGCGCATGCGGACCGCGATGATCGATGGGTTGGGCGGGGTCTTCCCGCCCTTGCTGGCGCTGCATGATGATCCGGCGCCGGCAGAAGTCTCGGCCGGTGTGATCTATGCGCGCGGCCAGACGGATGTGCACCTGGCCGATAGCGGGCTGCACGCGCGCGCCGCGATCGGGCGGTATTCGCAGGCGCGCTGGCATTCGGTGGATCCGGGCAAGTGGACCACTTGTCCGCTGTTTGCGATGGATACGGCGGACCACATCCTGCCGCGCGCCCGCGCCGCGGCGTGATGCCAACAGCCGCTTGCCGGCTTGCGCCGGCCGTAGGTCAGCGCATCGTTCCGTCGCCATGACACGCGTCACCTTCTGCGTGCCGATCTTTCGCGGCGCGGCTTTCTTGCCGGAACTATGTGCGTCGCTGCGGGCGCAGACCCTTCGCGACTTCGCCGTGGTGCTGAGCGTGGATGGGGATGAAGACACCGAAAGCCTGGCCGCCGCGCAGGCGTTGACGCATGACAGCCGCTTCACCGCGCGCATCAATCTGCCGCGCGCGGGGTGGTCGGGCCATCTGGACATTCTGCTGCGCAGCGTGACCACCGAATTCGCCTGCTACATGCCGCAGGATGACGTGGTGGAACCCGGCTATCTGGCCGCACTGCTGGCCGCGGTGGATGCCGCACCCGTGCCCAGCTCCGCCTTCACCGACATCCGCTATTTCGGCAGCCAGGACCATGTCGAGACCAATGACGGCGTGCCCGGCAGCACAGCACTGACGCGCGCCATGCACGCGCTGGCGCACCAGCCCTGGATACCCATTCGTAGCCTGATGCCGCGCGCGCTGGCCGCCGGCGCGGTGGCGCCCACCACGCCGGAACAGATCGCGGAGGACCACGTCACCACGCTGCGCATGGCGCTGTTCGGGCCGGTGCTGCGGGTGCGGGCGCCGCTGTATCGCAAGCGGGTGCATGGCGCGAATACCGGCGGGCGTTGGCTGCGCTGGGATGCGGCGCGGCGGCGCGCGGCCTGGGCGGAACTGGGCGCGCGCATGCTGGAGGCAGCGCTGCCCGCGGCGCGCGACCCGGGCGAGGCGCGGCTGTTGTGGCGCGCGCTGTGCATGCGGCATTGCCTGCCGAAACCAGGCCGACAGGAATTCTGGATTCCGGAGGATCGGCCCGACGCTGTCGTGGTTTTCGCGCGCGACCTGCTGGCCGCGTTTGCCGCGCGTGGGCATGACGTGGCGGCGCTGTTCGGCGCGGATGCGGATGTGCTGGCGCTGGAGGTGTTGGTGCGCCGGCTGCGGATCAAAGCAGCCCAAGCCGCCTGAACGACTGGATGCCACCAGCGGCCACCACCAGGTGGTCATGCAGCGTGACGCCGATGGTGGTCAGCGCGGCCTTCACTTCCGTGGTCATCGCGATGTCCGCGCGGCTGGGCGTGGCGTCGCCGGATGGGTGGTTATGCGCCAGGATCACGGCGGTGGCGTGCAAGGTCAGCGCGCGGCGCGCCACTTCGCGCGGATAGACCGGCGCGTGGTTCACCGTGCCGCGGGACTGCGTTTCTTCCGCCAGCAATTGGTTGCGCGCGTCGAGGAAAAGGACGCGGAATTGCTCGGTGGGTTCGCGCGCCAGTGCGGCGTTGAGATGCGCGGACAGGCGGTCCCAATTGTCCAGCACGGGGCGCGCGCGCAGGGCGGTGGCGGATAGGCGCAGCGCGGCACCTTGCGCCAGCTTCAGCGCGGCCGCGCCGGCTTCGCCCAGGCCCTCGACGCCCAGCAATTCATCCACGGGCGCGGCGATGACGCCGGCGAAATCGCCGAAGCGCGTCAGCAGTGTGTGCGCCAGCGCCTTGGTGTCACGGCGCGGCAGGGCCAAGAAGAGCAGCATCTCGATCATCTCGTGGTCGAGCAGCGCATCGGGGCCGGCGCGCAGCAGGCGTGTGCGCATGCGCGCGCGATGGCCGGCCTGCGCGGAGGGCGCTGGTTCTTCCGGGAAAAGCCCCGGCTGCGTCATCCCTTGGGCAGCCGCACGATGAAGCGCGCGCCCAGCACGCGGCCATCCACATCGCGCCGGTTTTCGGCGGTGATGCGCCCGCGCAGGCCTTCGATGATCTGCTTCGAGATGGACAGGCCGAGACCCGAATGTTGCCCGAAGCGCTCGCCCTGCGGGCGTTCCGAATAGAAGCGTTCGAAGATGCCGGAGAGTTTCGCTTCGGGGATGCCCGGGCCTTCGTCCTCCACCACGATTTCCACCAGTTCCGCCACCGCGCGGCCGCGCAGCCACACCTGGCCGCGTGCGGGGCTGAAGCTGATGGCGTTGCCGATCAGGTTGCGGATCACCTGCACCAAGCGGTCCTCGACACCCAGCGCCAGCAGCGGCCCCTCGGGCAGTTCCGGCACCAGGACGGCGTCGTCATCGCCGCGCGTGGTGTTGTGCAGTTCGGCCAGGATCGCCAGCATCTGGCCCACATCCACGGGTTCGGCGATGTTGCGCGACAGCTCCGCGTCCACGCGCGATGAATCGGCGATGTCGCCGATCAGGCGGTCCATCCGCACCACGTCATTCGCGATGATGCCCAGCAGGCGTTTCTGCTGCGCCGGGTCTTCCACGCGGCGCAGGGTTTCGATGGCGCTGCGCACGCTGGTCAGCGGGTTTTTCAGTTCGTGCGCGACATCGGCGGCGAAGCGTTCATTGGCGTCGATGCGTGCCCAAAGCGCGCGCGCGGCGCGTTGCAGGTCGCGCGCCAGAATGCCGATTTCATCGCGGCGCGTCAGCAGGTCATCGGGCACCGAACCGCCGCGGCCCTTGCCTTCGCGCATCGCACCCGCCGCCGTCGCCAGGCGCAGGATCGGCTGCGCCATGGTCTGCGCCAGATACAGCGACAAGGCCAAGGTCAGCAGCAGCGCCAGGGTGAACAGGCCCAACACCGAAATGCGGATTTCGAACAGGCGCTGGTCCACCTCCCGCGCCTCGCGCGTCAGCAGCAGAATGCCAACGGCCTGGCTGCCGCGCCGCGCCGGTTCGGCGACGGAAATCAGCAGGCGGCCATCGGGCGTGCGGCGGATATAGGGCACCACGCCGCCTTCCAGGGCCAGGCGCAATTCCTCGCGCCGATCGGGGCCGAGTGCGGGCGTCCAATCAAAACTGTCGGCATCGGTGGCGGTGTCCACCACCACGGGTGTGCGCGCCTGCCGGGGCAGCCAGGTCAGCAGGTATTCGTACAGCGCGGAAAGCTGCGTGCCGACCGCGTCGCGCTGCACCGGTGGCGCCAGCGGTTCGGTCACCACCGCGCCGCCAGAGCCCTCGCGCACGCGGCTGTCGGCCACCACCAGGCCGGCGGGGTCGAAGATGCGCGCCTGGGTGTTGGGCGATGGTTCCACCAGGCGGCGCAGCAGCGGGCGCGCCTGTTCGGGCACCAGCACGGCGCGGTCGTTTTCGATGCGCACGGCTGCCTCGCCAATCGCGCCGGCATAGATGCGGGCCTGGGTGCGCATCGCCTCCACATCGCCGGCCAGCAGGCCGTTCTGATACTGGTCCAGGTAGAGCAATGCGGCGGCCAGCAGCGCGGGCGGCAGGGCGTTCAGCAGCAGGATGCGGCGCAGCAGCGGGCTGACCCAGCGGCGGCGGCGCGCCTTGGGTTCAGGGCGGGGGCCGCCATCGGGCACTCAGCGCCTCACGGCGAGTTGGATTTGCGTGGCGATGCCGCGGGCGATGCAGTCCTGCAGGCGGGCCAGTTGGGCGGCGCGTTGGTCGCGCGGCGCGCGTTCGATGTCGGGGCCGTCATGGTCGGTCCAGTGGTGCATCCAGTCCCAGCGGCGCAGCAGCGTGATGCCCTCGGCGGCGGCGGCCAGGCGCAGCGCGTCGCGATAGCGGTCGATGTCGGAATTGGCGCGCAGGAAGCGGCTGAATTGCGGGTCCATCAGCAGCACCTCGGCGCCGCGTGCGCGCAGGCGGGTGATGCCCTCACTCAGCGTGTCGGTGAAGTCGCCGGGGTCGAGGTTGCGCGCGGCCTCCACCGTGCCGGTCTGCCAGATGATCAAATGCGGGCGCAGGGCCGGGATTTCGCGTTCGACGAGCGCCAGGACTTCGGCCGCGGTGGCGCCGCGCCGGCCGCGGGCTTCGACGCGCACGGCAAGGCCGGGGAAGTGTTCCACCAGGATCGCGGCCAGGCGCGCGTGATAGGGCGTGGTGGCCAGCGCACCTGGTTCGGCGCTGGCGGAACCGCCGATCAGGATGCGCAATTCCCGTGCCTCGATCGCGGCGCGGCTGCGCGGCAGGGTGGTGGCGTCCAGCATGTCGGGCGGCACGGCGCAGGGCAGCTGCGCGGCGGCGACACCGCAGAAGCCCAGCACCAGCAGGAGCACGCGCAATGCCATGGCTCAAGCCGTATCCGGCTGGGCGCGCGGCGGCAAGGGCGGTGCGTCGCGCGCGGTGCGCAGCTTCTGCCCATACCAGCCCGACACATAGCCCACCGCCAGCAGCACGCCGAAGCCGGCGATATTGACCGCCGCCTGCATGGCCAGGTCGTCGGATTTTTCCAGCGCGATGCGCCCCAGGAAGGACAGGAAAATGCCGACGCAGAACACCGGCAGCGCCTGCTGGCCCATCAGCACGAAGGGGCGCGCGATGCCGCCTTGCAGCCAGGCCGCCGTCTTGGGCACGAAGAAGACGATGATGTAGGCGCCGGCCAGGATGGACATCAGCCGGAACGGATGCAGGCCGGATTTGTCCACGCTGTCGATCAGCGCCCACCACGGGCCGGGCAGCGCCTGCAACCAGTCCGGCGCGTGCCAGGCGGCCAGCATGCCGGCGGCGGCGGGCAGCATGAAGGCCAGGCATACGGCCAGCATCACGCGGTTTTTCGGTGCGCGCAGGGGCTCGGCGCCGGGCGGCGCGTAGCCGATGGCGATGCCGCAGAAGAACAGCAACTGCCAGGCCAGCGGGTTGAAAAACCAGCCGGTGCCATGCAGCGCCGGCAGGTTCAGCCCCAGCATGCGCACCAGCCCATAGGCGGCGATGGACAGGCCCAGCATCAGCGTGGGCCAGCGCATCAGCGGCATCGCGGCCGCGAAGATCAGCAGCAGCACGATGTAGAGCGGCAGGATGTTCAGGAAGGATGGCTGGTAGACCAGCAGCAAGGCCCAGAACAACGCGCGGTAGGGGTCGTCGCTGAAGGGGTCCAGCAGCAATTCATCCAGATAGGCGGCGCGGTCCAGGGCGGCGGCGGAATAGCCCACCTGCGCGGTGAAGACGACCAGCAGGAAGATGTGCGCGACGTAAAGCGTGCCGACGCGGCCCACCACGCGGGAGGCGGCGAAGAACCAGCCCTCGCGTTCCATCAGCTTGCCATAGGCGATGCCGCCCGCGTAGCCGGCGAGAAAGACGAAGACCTCGGTGGCGTCCGCAAAGGAATAGTTGCGGGTGGTGAGCAGGCCCAGCCAATTGCCGGGCACGTGGTTGATGAAGATGAACCACAGCGCGATCCCGCGAAACAGATCGGCGCGCAGGTCGCGCGCGCTGCGGATCAGGTGCTGCATGGGGGGCGTATACCAGCTTGCGCGGGCGGCGTGCGTGACGCATGGGTAAGGCATGGATACCGCTGACGACTTGGTGGCGCGCGGCGCCGACCGCCACCAGCAGGGGCGTGTGGAGGAGGCGGAGAGCCTCTATCGCCGCGGCCTGCGGCTGAAC
>JAAFHD010000250.1 GCA_013298245.1 Alphaproteobacteria bacterium | reverse complement strand
CCGCAATCCAGCCTGACATTGTGCGCCATGGTGATGCGCCACACGCGGTTCCCGAACGCCGCGAAACAGCTGATCCGCTTCCTGATGGAGCGCGACCAGTACGAGCCCTGGCTCACCGGCTGCCTCGGTTACTGGGCGCATCCGCTGCGCGCCTATGGCAACAGCGCCGTCTGGACCAGCGACCCGAAACTCGCACTGTTCCGCGACACGATGGATATGCGCTTCTGGAACGGTTTTTCCGCACCACCGTCGCAGGCCACCGGCGCCGTCACGGCCGAATACGTCATGGTGCAGATGTGCGCCTCCGTCGCCGCCGGCCAGGCCACACCCGATGCCGCCGCGCGCGAGGCCGAACGCCGCGCCCGCCGCTTCTTCCGGAACTAGGCCATGTCGTCAGCCGCGTTCGACTGGCGCGCCGCACGTCACCAGCCAGGCTGGTTGGCGCGGCTGTTCGACTGGAAGCCGTTCCTGATTTTCATCTGTCTGCTGCCCGCGGTCGGGCTGCTGATGGTGTTCCTGACCTACCCGCTGGGGCTCGGCATCTGGCTGTCCTTCACCGACAGCACGATCGCCAGGCCTGGCGCCTTCGTAGGCCTGGAAAACTTCGAATATCTGATGGAGGACCCGGTCTTCTGGCAGGCTGTTTTCTACAGCGTCTTCTACACCGGCGTGGCGACGATCGGGAAATTCGCGTTGGGCCTGTGGCTGGCGCTTCTGCTGAACAACCACCTGCCCTTCAAGACGATCTTGCGCGCGATCATCCTGCTGCCATGGATCGTGCCGACGGTGCTGTCCGCCATCGCCTTCTGGTGGATCTACGACCCGCAATTCTCCATCCTGTCCTACGTCGCCGTCGATGTGCTCGGCATCCGCGAGCGCAATTTCGACTTCCTCGGCAGTGAATGGCCGGCGCGCTGGTCGCTGATCGCAGCCAACATCTGGCGCGGGATTCCCTTCGTCGCCATCTCGCTGCTAGCGGGGCTGCAAACCATCTCCCCCAGCCTCTACGAAGCGGCATTGCTGGATGGCGCGACACCATGGCAGCGCTTCCGCTTCATCACCTTCCCGCTGCTGCTGCCGATCCTGGCGATCGTGATGACCTTCAGCATCATCTTCACCTTCACCGATTTCCAGCTGGTCTACGCCATCACCCGCGGCGGCCCGGTGAACTCCACGCACTTGATGGCAACGCTGGCCTTCCAGCGCGGCATCCCCGGCGGACAGCTGGGTGAAGGTGCTGCCATCGCCGTTTCGATGATCCCGTTCCTCGTTTTCGCAACCCTGTTCAGCTATTTCGCGCTCGCGCGGCGCAAGTGGCAGCAGGGGGAGGGCAATGACTGATGGCCGCCGCTGAACAATCCGCCGTACAAGCGCCCGAACTTCTCAGCTGGGACAGCAAGGCGCGCCGCGTCGTGGTGCTGTATGTGCCGCTGGCGTGCTTCCTGCTGATCCTGCTTTTCCCCTTCTATTGGATGGCGGTGACGTCGTTCAAACCCAACGCTGAACTCTACGACTACACCACCCACAACCCGTTCTGGATCACCTCGCCCACGCTGGATCACATCCGCAAGCTGCTGTTCGAAACCTCCTACCCGCGCTGGCTCTGGACCACGATGCTGGTCGCCTTCGCCGCCACCTTCATCAGCCTTTTCGCGTCGGTTCTGGCGGCCTACGCGATCCAGCGCCTGCGCTTCCGCGGCAGCCAATATGTGGGCCTGGCCATCTACCTGGCCTATCTGGTGCCGCCTTCGATCCTGTTCATCCCGCTCGCCACCATGGTCGTGCAGCTCGGCCTTTTCGACACGCCCTTCGCGCTGATCCTCACCTACCCGACCTTCCTGATTCCCTTCTGCACCTGGCTGCTGATCGGCTACTTCAAATCCATCCCCTATGAGCTCGAGGAATGCGCGCTGATCGACGGCGCGACGCGCCTGCAGATCCTGACCAAGATCACTTTGCCGTTGGCCGTGCCCGGGCTGATCTCCGCCGGCATCTTCGCCTTCACGCTGTCCTGGAACGAATTCATCTACGCGCTGGCCTTCATCCAGAGCAGCGAGAACAAGACCGTGCCGGTCGCCATCCTGACCGAACTGGTCAGCGGCGATGTCTATCAATGGGGTGCCTTGATGGCGGGCGCGCTGCTCGGCTCGCTGCCGGTGGCGATCTTCTACTCGTTCTTCGTGGACTACTACGTCTCCAGCCTGACCGGGGCGGTGAAGGAATAGCGGGCATCAGGCGAGGCCGCGCATCGCGGCACCGACATCCCAACCTGTCGCGCAGGCACGATTTTATCACGTGCCTGTGATCCAGTTCACAGACAACACGACGCCAACCGCGCCACTTCTCACCCTGCGATGCCAGGGAGAGGCGGGTGGACATGTCTGTGGGCGTAGCACTCAGCGGCATAGTGATCGTGCTGAGTTTCGGCTGGGCGGTCCGTGGGCATTTCGCCTCACGCGCGATGCCGCCTGGCATGCGGGTGATCACCATCGTCTCGGCGCTGACCGCAATGTGGCTGCTGTGGCTGAGCGCAGGCGCGGCGCCGGCAATGGCCATCGCGGGCCTGGCCCTGCAATGGACCGCCTTGGCGCTGTTCATCGCCGCCATCCGCGCCTCCCGCGGGCATGGGCTGAAGCTGGCTTTCGACGCCACACCCGGCCCCGCGCAGGTGCTGCGCGCCGGGCCGTATCGCTTCGTGCGCCACCCCTTCTACCTGGCCTATTCGCTATTCTGGGTGGCTTGGGCGCTGGCGGTGTGGGACTGGCGCGCCTGGCCGCCGGTGCTGGCTTTGCTGGCACTCTATGTCATCGCCGCCCAGCGGGAGGAACGCGACCTGCTGGCAGGCCCCGGCGCGGACGCATACCGCGCCTATCGCGCCAGCACCGGCGCGCTGCTGCCCCGGCTGTTCTCGCGCCATGCCGGTTGAACCGCGCGCGGCCGCGCCTTCGCTCGCGGATATCATGGCCGCACCAAGCCGCTTGGGCTGTTGCTGGCGCCGCGCGCGGAGCTGCCGGCGGTGCTCGCACGCCACCCGTATTTCGGCCCGGGCGAGGAGGATTGGAACGCGATACTGGGCACAGCGCCATGCCATGCGGCGTGATGCGGTCGGCCCGCGCACATCATCCGCAGGCCCCAAAAAGTTCCGCCCCGCGAGGCCCGATATTCGGGGGCCTCACGGGGCGGCAACGCGCCGGATGGGGAGAGCAGCGCGTTGGTCTGGCGCTCAGCGCGGTGCGGTGACCGTGCTGGCAATGTCGTTGATCACGCGGCCCTGCTCCACGCTCACATTCACCGCGACCACCGCGTAGCGATCGCTGCGAGGCTGGCGATACGTGCAGGCATAGCGTTCCATCTGGCGCGGATCGGGCTCGCAATTCATCCCGCTCGCACGCAGCCGTGCCAGCAGCGCGGCCGCGTCCGACCCGGCCGGATGCGCGGATGCCAATTCGCGTTCCAGCATGCGCGTGCCGGCAGCCGATCCGCTTTCGATATGCCGGTCCAGCGGCGCCGTGCTCGGCCAAGGGCTGGTATTGCCCCAGGCATAGGCGAAGACGCTGACGCCGAGGAACAGAATGCCGACCGCGGTCACCGCGAGTTTCAGCGTGTGGAACATCTCGGATTTTCGCATGGTGTTTGTCCTCACAGTGCGGCCAGCGAGAAGGCCATGGGCTGCGGTGCAGGCCCGACCGACATCGTTGGGTTGATGGCAGTGACGCGCAGCCCATCCGTCTCGACCCGCGTCGTCAGACGCGCGACCCGAGAGAAGGCAAGCTGGCGGTTGAACACACAGGCATAGCTGCCCGGGCTTTCGAATTCCGGCTGGCAATCGAAGCCGCTGCGCGACAGGCGGCTCAGCAGCAGGTTGGCGTCAGAACCAACCGGGTGCTGCGCCGACAATTCCTGCACCAGCACCGCTTCGGATGCGGCGAGGCCGCGCGCCATATAGCGGTTGGCGTCGTGCTCCATCCGGTGTGGTGCGACGCCACCGGCAACGGCGGCATAACCGGAAAGCCCTGCGCAGATCATCGATCCGACGACACAGGCATTACGAAGCGTGGTGAACGCGTCGCCTTTGAAAAACTTCATCATGGTCTCCCCTCCACGAATGGTTGCGATGAGGAGTTTATGCCCGGCACTTTGTCGTGCGTGTTGTCGTGTGCGGTAGAGCGTTGTCCGCGACTTTGTCGCGGTTTGCCGCCCTCAAGCGCCGGGCGCGCGCAAGCGCGCTTGGCTGCGCCGCGCAAAGGCATCACTGATGGTTGTGGCTTATGGGCGGCGGCGGGCGCTGCGCGCCCGCATGCGGTTGTGGCGCGCCAAAAACGTAAGTGGCGCCTCGCCCGAAGCGCGACCGCTACTGCATCGACCGCACGGTGATCCGCGTATCCACCTGCGCCACCACACCGCTCTGCACGCCGATGATCGCCTCCAGCGTCGTCAGCCGCCGCTCACGATCCGGGTTGCGCCGGGTGCAGTTCCACTGCCCCACCGGCCCCGCTGGCGCGATGCAAGAAAACCCAAGCCCCACAAGGTTCTGCACCGCAGGCCCAGGGTCCGCACCAGGTGCTGCCCAGCCCTCGATATCGCGCTTCAGCGCCGCAGCACCAGCGCGTTCGCCCTGGCGCAGATAGACCTCGACGGGGTCACGCAGGCGTTCTGCAGGCATGAAGATCCAGGCGATCAGCGCCAGCACCGCCAGCCCCGCCAGCACCACCACCGCCGCGCGGCGCTTGGTGCCTTTCTGCCAGGTGCGGCCGCGCGGGGCGGGTTCCGTATTCACGCTGCACGACGCGGATTGGCGATGAAACGGCCAGGTGCTGCCCCCGTGATATCACCACCGGCGAAGACGGTTTGCCCATTGGTCCAGACCTCCTCCACGCCCAATGATTGCGCGGTTGGGTCGGCATATGTCGCCATGTCGCGGATTGTCGTCGGGTCGAACAGCACCAGGTCGGCGAAGGCGCCAGCGCGGATCACGCCACGATCGGGAATGCCAAAGACCTGCGCGGTGCGGCCGGTCATCTTGTGGATGGCACTCTCCAGGCTGAACAGCCCGACATCGCGCACGTAATGCCCGAGCACCCGCGGGAAGGTGCCCCACAGGCGCGGGTGCGGCTTGGCGTCATGCGGGATGCCGTCGCTGCCGATCATCGCGCGTGGGTGCGCCATGATGCGGCGGACATCGGCTTCATCCATCTGGAAATAGATGGCGCCGGCGGGCAGCAATTTTTCGGCGGCCGCCTTGCGCGGCATGCCCCATTCGCGCGCGATCTCGTCCAGGTCTCGCCCCGCCATTTCGGGGTGCGGCACGGACCACGTCACCTGCACAGGCACATCCTGGCGCAGGCGTTCGGGCATCAGCACGGTGGAACCGGCCGGATAGGGATAGACGTCGAACGCCACCGGCTGGTCCTGGCCCAGCCGGTCGATCAGCGCGAGCGTGTCGGTGGACCGGCCGAAGTTTTCCGGCATGGCGCATTTATGGTGGGAGATCACAACCTCCGCGCGCGTCTCGCGCCCGATGCGCAAGGTCTCGCGGATGCTGTCCAGCACGCCGTCGCTCTCATCGCGCATGTGGGTCATGTAGATGCCGCCCACCACACTCAGCGCCTCGCCCACCGCGATCACTTCATCGGTCGGCGCCTGCGCGTTGGGCGGGTAGTACAGGCCGGTGGTGAAGCCGGCGGCACCCTGTTCCAACGCTTCGCGCAGCCGCGCCTGCATGTGCGCGATCTCGCGATCATTGGCGGCGCGGTAGACATCGCCCGCCATCGCCTCCACGCGCAGCGACATATGGCC
>JAAFHD010000253.1 GCA_013298245.1 Alphaproteobacteria bacterium | reverse complement strand
CAGCCGGCCGACGCCGCCGCCCAGGATGATCGCGCCGCCGCCCAAGGCCCCGCGCGCAATGCCGCGCTGGACCGCCAGGTCCGTCAGCGCCTGGCCGAGCGCCAGCATGACGCCGCGCGCCAGGCCGTGCTGGACGCGCGCGTGGCCCCCCCTTACGCCGCGCAATTGCTGGCGGAAGTCGCGCTGTCGACTTTCCGCGCCGGCCACGACGCCGCCGCCCTGGCCACCGCCCGCCAGGCGCTGGAACTCGCACCCAACCCGCAGGCCGCCTTCGCCGGCGGGCTTTCCGCCTGGTCGCTCGGCCAATACCCGCAGGCCTTGGCCCTGTTCGAAACTGCCGCCCGCGCCGAGGGCGAAACCGCCGCCTTCCGATCCGCCGCCGCCTTCTGGACCGCGCGCGCCACCGTCCGCGCCCGCCGCCCCCAGGCCTATCACCACTGGATGGCCGAGGCCGCGCAGGACCAGCGCGGCTTCTACGGCCTGCTGGCGCGGCGCAGCATGGGCATGGCCAATGGCTTCGCCTGGGATGCGCCGGCGGCCGATATCGCCATCCTCTCCGCGGTGCCCGCCGGCTGGCGCGCCATCGCGCTGCACCAGGTGGGCCAGCGCGCCCGGGCCGAGGCCGAGCTGCGCCTGCTGTGGCGCGGCCAGCGCGGCAACATGGAATTGGCCCAATCCATCGCGGGCTTCGCCCAGGCCGCCGGCATGACGGCGCTGGCCGCCCAGGTGAGTGCTGCCGCCATGGCCGGCGATGGCCGCATCCGCGACCTCGCGCGCTTCCCGATGCCGATCCTGATGCCCGATGGCGGCTTCCGCATCGACCCATCATTGCTCTACGCGCTGGCCTTGCAGGAAAGCCGTTTTGACGCGTCAGCGGTCTCCCGCGCGGGTGCGCGCGGCATGCTGCAATTGATGCCCGGCACCGCCAGCTTCCTGGCCAATGACCCAAGCCTGCGTGGCGCCGGCCTGCAACGCCTGCATGAACCGGGCCTCAGCCTGGAACTGGGCCAGCGCTATGTTCACTACCTGGCGCGGCACGACTTGATCAATGGCGACCTGATCCGGCTGCTGGCCTCCTACAATGCCGGCCCCGGTGCGCTGCAACGCTGGCTGCCGGCCACGCGCCACCGCACCGACCCGCTGCTGTTCATCGAGACCATCCCGGTTGCGGAAACACGACATTTCGTCCAACGCGTGCTGGGGTTCAAATGGGTTTATGCGTCGCGGCTGGGGCTGCCCTCGGCCAGCCTGGACCAGCTGGCGGCGGGCAGTTTTCCGCGCTTCGCCGATGTGGAGCAGGTGGCGACGATGCTGCGCGGCAATATGGCGGTGGCGCGCGCGCAGTGATGGGTTGACGGCGCAACCGGCGCCTGTTGCGCTGCCTCCCAACCAACAGGAGGAAGCGCATGCGTGTGGTGCTGCTATGGCTGGCGATGATGCTGCCGGCTTTCGCGCAACTGCCTGACCGGCCGCTGCGCATCATCGTACCATTCCCGCCAGGTGGCACCAGCGACATCATGGCGCGCGTGCTGGCCGAAGCGGCTGCGCCCTATCTGCCGCGCGGGGCGATGGTGGATAATCGTGGCGGTGCCGGCGGCAATCTTGGCATGGCCGAGGCCGAGCGCGCCGCACCCGATGGCGGCACCATCGTGCAATGCGCCTTCGGGCCATGCGGGGCCAACCCTGCGCTCTATGCGAACCCGGGTTTCGACCTGGCGGCAATGACACCCGTCATCCTGACCGGTGCTGTGCGCAACGTGATGACGGTGCGGCGCGATTTTCCGGCACGTGATGTGGCGGAATTCCTGGCCGCCGCGCGTGCGCGCCCGGGCACGATCACCTTCGGCTCCTCGGGCGTGGGTGCATCCAACCATCTGGGGCCGGAACTGCTGCGCGCCATCACCGGCATCGAGATGACGCATGTGCCCTATCGTGGTTCGGGGCCCGCGATCGCTGATATCGTGGCCAGCCGCATCGATGTCTTTTTCGACAACCTGCCCTCGATCCTGCCGCATATCCGTGCGGGGAATGTGCGCGCATTGGCTGCCGTGTCCGCCGCGCGCATCGGGGAATTGCCGGATGTGCGGACCTTTGCCGAACAGGGTGTTGCGGGGATGGCGATCGACAGCTGGTTCGGCTTCCTTGCCCCCCCGCGCACACCGCCCGAAGCCGTCGTCGCGCTGAACACCGCCTTCGGGCGTGCGCTGGCAAACCCTGTTGTGCGCGCGCGCTTCACCGAACTCGGCGTGATGCCACTCGGCGGCACGCCGGCAGCGATGGGCGAGCATGTGCGCGCCGAAGCCGCGCGCTGGGCCGATGTCGTCCGCCGCCAGGGAATCCGCGCCGAATGAGCCGCATCACCGCCCTGCGCACGCTGCGCATTGAAGACCGCCCCAATATCCTCTGGCTGGAAATCGACACCGACGAAGGCCTCACCGGATTGGGCGAGGCTTTCCGGGGTGCCGCCGCGGTGGAGGCGCAAATCCACGACCAGGTGGCACCTTTTCTGCTGGGCCGCGATGCGCGCGACATCGAGCCGGTGTCGCGGCATTTACTCGGTGGCTATCTGGGTTTTGGTTCGTCTGGCGTGGAGACGCGCGCGGCATCGGCGGTGGATATCGCGCTGTGGGATTTGGCTGGGCAGCGCATGGGCGTGCCGCTGGCGGTGGCCTTGGGTGGGTATTCGCGGCGTTCGGTGCGCGCCTACAACACCTGTGCGGGGTACGACTACAACAGCCGTGGTACGCGGCGGGACATCAGCGGGCAGGACGCGCCGCTCGGGCCGTATGACGACCAGATCGCCTTCACGCGCGCGCCGGTGGAACTGGCGCAATCGCTGCTGGATGAGGGGTTCGGCGCGATGAAAATCTGGCCCTTCGACCCATACGCCGCGCGCGATGGTGGGCTGACCATCACGCTGGAAGAACTGAAGCGCGGCATCGAACCCTTCGAGAAAATCCGCGCAGCCCTCGGCGACCGCATGGAGACGATGTGCGAGATGCACAGCCTGTGGTCCATGCCCGCCGCCGCGCGCATCTGCCAGGCGCTGGCGCCCTTGCGCCCCTTCTGGGCGGAAGACCCGATCGGCAAGATGGATGACGCGGCGTCGCTGGCGGAACTGCGCCGCGCAGCACCCGGCGTGCCGATCTGTGCGAGTGAAACACTCGGCGGCAAGCGCCCCTTCCGCGACCTGCTGGTGGCAGGTGCCACCGATGTGGTCATGCTGGACCTCACCTGGTGCGGCGGCCTGACCGAAGCACGCAAGATCGCCGCCCTGGCCGAAAGCTGGTCGCGCCCGGTGGCACCGCATGACTGCACGGGGCCGGTCACGCTGGTCGCGTCGCTGCACTTCGCGCTGCATGCCTCCACTGCGATCTTCCAGGAGGTGGTGCGCGCCACGCTCGCCACCTGGTACCGCGAGCTGGTGACGGAACTGCCGCGCGTGGCAGGCGGCATGGTGCACGCGATGGAGGGCAAGGGCCTGGGCACCACGCTGCTGCCGGAAACCCGCAAGCGGGCCGCGGTGCGCGAAGCGCGATAGGCGCTACACGCCCATCGCGGTGCCGGCCAGCGAACGCCCATGCGCCGCGACATCCTCCAGCAGCGCGACCTGGCGCGGCAGGCAGTGGCTGTGCAGGTCGTAGCGTTCCACGATGGTGCGCCGCGCGGCCGCGCGCAGCGGTTCAAGTGCCGCCGGGTTCGCCAGCATCTCGGCCATCTTTTTCGCGATGGCACCGCTGTCGAAAAAGTCCACCAGCAGGCCGTTCACGCCGTCCTGCACGACTTCCTCGACCGGCTGCGTCGAAGACGCCAGCAGCGCCACGCCGCACGCCATCGAATCCAGCATCGACCACGACAACACGAAGGGATAGGTCAGGTAGACATGCGCCGCCGATACCCGGAACAGCGCCAGCAACTGCCCATAGGGCACGCGCCCGCAGAAATGGATGCGCGAGAGATCAAGCTGGCCGTCCAGCTCCTTCAGCATCGCCTCCTTCCAGGTGCCGCCACCGGGCGGCGGGCTGCCATAGGACACGCCATCGCCGCCCACGATGATCACCTGCGCCTCGGGCCGCATGCGCTGGAATTCGGGCAGTGCACGCATGAAATTGTGGAAGCCGCGATAGGGTTCCATCTGCCGCGCGATATAGGTCACGACCGGATCACCACGGCGCACGACCTTGCCATTCGGCAGGGTGAATTCCGCCACACCCTCAGGGGAAGCGAAGCGCGTGTCGATGCCTTCATGCACGACCGACATCCGCGCCCGCGCCCAATCCGGATAGCGCGACCATTGCCACTGCGTGGGTGCCACACCCCAATCCGCCGCCTCCAGCTGGATCAGCTGCGAGGTGTTCTGCACCCGCGTGCGCGCCATCTTGTCGATGCCCACCTCGCCATTGATCGGGTCGAAGCCGACATCGCCGCCGGTGCTGCGATAGAAGTATTCGCAATACAGCAGGATGCGCGCGCGGGGGAACACGTCGCGCAGGAACATCCCCTCGCCCCAGCCGAGGTGGGCGGCGATGACATCGGGCGAAAAACCCTTGTCGCGGATGGCCAGGCACGCGCGCGCCACATCCTGCGCGCGGCGCACATAGCCCTCGGTGCGGAAGAGGTAGGGGTGGATGTTCTCCCCCGGCCCCTTCGGCGCCTTGTAGCGCAGGTGCTCCACACCCTTCAGCGGCTCACCGGGGTTCTCGCCCAAGGCGACGACGCGGTTGCCGCGCCGCGCTGCCATGGCCGGGGCCAGGTGCCGGTACTGGCCGGGGAAGTTCTGGTGCACGAAGAGGATATCCATGCGCACAGCATGCGAAGACCCGCGCGGCGCCGCAAGGCCGCGTCTTTCGCCGCGTGGCCGCTCCAGTAAACTGCTGCGCATGACACATGCATTGATCGTGGGTGGCGGCATTGGCGGGCTGGGTGCGGCACTCGCGCTGGCCAGCGCCGGCCATACCGCCGAGGTCTTCGAACGCGCCAGCGCCTTTCGTGAGATCGGCGCGGGCATCCAGCTCGGTCCCAACGTGTTCCGGATGTTCGACCGGCTGGGCATTCGCGCCGCGGTCGACGCGCAGGCGGTGCGCCCGGATGCGCTGGTGATGCGCTGCGCGATCGCGGGGCATGAGGTCACGCGGGTGCCGCTGGGCGCGGGTTTCGCCGAGCATTTTGGCCATCCCTATGCAGTGATCCATCGCGCCGACCTGCTGGCAGCACTTCATGCCGCGTGCCTCGCGACACCTGGCATCACGCTGCACCTGAACACCGATGTGGCGGGGCTGGATGGTGATGCCGCGCTGCTGCTCGGCGATGGGCGGCGTGTTGCCGGCGACCTGGTGATCGGCGCCGATGGCCTGTGGTCACGCATCCGCGCCGCACTCATCAATGATGGCCCACCGGTGGTGTCGGGGCACATCGCCTATCGCGGCGTGCTGCCGATGGACGCCGTGCCCGCGCATGTCTCGCGCAACGAAGTGGTATTATGGGCCGGGCCGAAGCTGCATCTGGTGCACTACCCGCTGCGCCGCGGCACATTGATGAACCTCGTCGCCGTCTTCCATTCGGACCACTACGAGGAAGGCTGGGATGTCACCGGCGATACGCGCCTCATCCAGGAACATTTCGCGGCGACGCGCCCCGAAGTGCGTGACATGCTGGCCCGCATCGATGCCTGGAAATTCTGGGTGCTGTGCGACCGCGAACCGGCGCGCGGCTGGGTGCGTGGGCGGGTCGCGCTGCTGGGTGATGCGGCACACCCCATGCTGCAATACCTGGCGCA
>JAAFHD010000025.1 GCA_013298245.1 Alphaproteobacteria bacterium | reverse complement strand
GCGCGCCGCATCCGGCCTGCCCGTCGCCGGCCAGGTGACGCGCGAATTCGGCGCCAGCGGTGATGGCGGGCCAGCGCGCGGCATGACGGTTTCCGCCGCCCCCCGCGCGCGCGTGGTCGCACCCTGCGCGGGGCGCGTGGCCTTCGCTGGTGCCTTCCGCAGCTATGGCAACATCGTCATCATCGATTGCGGCGGTGGCTTGCACGCCGTGCTCGCGCGCATGGACCGGCTGGATGCATCGACCGGAGAACGCGTGATCCAGGGTGAACCGGTTGGCGCGCTGACGGCGCAGGATGCGGCGCTATACCTGGAAGTGCGGCGCGGCGGGCAGCCGGTGGACCCACGGCCATTCCTGGCCGGGCGCGGGTGATCAACCCGCCAATTCGCGTGACCGCGCCGTCGCCGCCGCAATCGCGCGCTGCATGGTGTCGGGCCAGGCGCTCTGTTCCATCAACACGGCCAATGCGCGTTCCGTCGTACCGCCGGGGCTGGTGACGTTGCGGCGCAGTGTCGCCGCATCTTCCGCGCTGGCGGCCAGCAATGCGCCGGAACCGGCAACCGTCGCGCGCGCCATGCGCCGCGCCAGTTCGGGCGGCAGGCCTTGCGAAATGGCGGCCGCCTCCATCACTTCCGCCAGCAGGAAAACATAGGCCGGGCCGCCACCGGACACCGCTGTAACGGGATCGATCAACCCTTCATCCTGCACCCAGGCGCTTTCGCCGATGGCGCCGAGCAACTGGTCGGTCAGCGCACATTGTTCGGCCGTGACACCAGCACCGGCGAAGGCCACCGTGAAACCTTGCCGCACGGCAGCGGGCGTGTTGGGCATGGCGCGCACGATGCGCGCCGCATCGCCCAGCAGCGCGCGCATGCGCGCAACCGTCGGCCCCGCCATGATGGAAATGAAGACCGGCGCGCCCGCGGACAGATGCGCCAGTGCAGGCAGCACATTCCCGGACTGCTGCGGCTTCACCGCCAGGATGACCGCGGCAGGCGCAAAACCGATGGGGATGTCAGCGACCGCGTGCACCACACGTACGCGATCCGCGAAGGCCGCGGCACCTTGCGGTTCGACCACCACTGTCTCCGGCGACAAGCCCTGTTCCAGCCAGCCGGCCAGCATGGCGCCGCCCATCTTGCCGCAGCCGATGAGCAGCAGTGGGGGAAGGCTCATGCCTGTTTCCTCTCGATCAACCCGCGCCGGATTTTCCGGCCGCGATGGATGCGGTCCTCGATGAATTCCGCCTGGCCGTAGCGAACCGCACGCGCCAGCGCGTGGCTGTCCTCGGTGAAGCGCGCCAGCATTTCCAGCAGCGCCTCGCGGTTGTTGAGGAAGATGTCGCGCCACATCGCCACATCCGATCCCGCGATGCGGGTGAAATCGCGGAAGCCAGAGGCTGCGAATTTCAGCACCGCCTCGCGCGTTTCCTCCGCCAGGTCGTCGGCTGTGCCGCAGATAGTGAAGGCGATCAAATGCGGCAGGTGCGAGACCATCGCCACAACCTTGTCATGCGTCGCGACATCCATGGTTTCGACCATGCTGCCGGCCGCTTCCCACATGGCGCGGACCTTCGCGACGGCCGCGGCATCGCTGCCGGGCAGCGGTGTGATGATGCAATAGCGGCCCTCGAACATCGTCGCGAAACCGGCATCCGGCCCGCTGAATTCCGTGCCGGCCATCGGGTGCGCGGGGACGAAATGCACGCCCGCCGGCAACAGCGGTGCGATGTCGCGCACGACACTGCCCTTGGTGCTGCCCGCATCGCTCAGGATGGCGCCAGGTGCGAGGTGCGGCGCGATCTCTGCCATCACGCCCGCATAGGCACCCACAGGCACGCACAGGATCACACCATCAGCGCCACGCACCGCCTCAGCCGCGGTATCCGTCACGCTGTCGGCGAAGCCCAGTTCGCGCACCCGCGCGCGCGACGCGGCCGATTGCGCCGTGGTCACCACATGCCGCGCAACACCGCCATGCGCGCGCGCCATGCGCGCAATCGAGCCACCGACCAGGCCAGGCCCGATGATGCAGAGGCGTTCAAACAGCATCAGCGACCATCTGGCATTCCTCTGCCGTGCCGATGGTGATGCGCAGGCATTGCGGCAGGTCATATGCAGCCATCGCGCGCACGATCAGGCCGCGCGAACGCAGCGCCGCATTGGCCGCGTTGGCACGGTCCACCGTGCCGAAATCGGCGAGAATAAAATTGCCGTGGCTGGGCCAGACCTTCACGCCCTTGGCCTCCAGCGCAGCCCCGAGCTTGCCGCGCCATTCGATGTTGTGCGCGACGCAACGCTCCACCCAACCAGGTTCCGCCAGCGCCGCCACGGCGGCCGCTTGGGCGGCGATGTTCACGTTGAACGGCCCGCGGATGCGATTGATGATGTCGGCGATGTTTGCCGGCAGATAGGCCCAGCCCACGCGCATGCCGCCCATGCCGAACATCTTGCTGAAGGTGCGCGTCATCACCGTGTTGGTGCCGGCATCCACCAGCGCAGCACCTGCGTCGTAGTCGGTGTCGGTCACGTATTCCGCATAGGCGGCGTCCAGCACCAGCAGCACATCGTCGCGCAGGCCGGCGCGCAGGCGCTCCACCTCGGCGCGCGGCAGCAAGGCGCCGGTCGGGTTGTTGGGGTTCGCCAGGCAAACCAGCTTGGTGCGCGGGCCGACCGCGGCCAGCATGGCGTCCACATCGGCCAGCAGATTCTTCTCGGCCACCTTGATGACCTGGCAGCCTGCGTAGCGGCCGGTGATGTCGTACATCACGAAGCCATGCGCGGACATGACCAGCTCGCTGCCCTCGCCGCCATAGGCCATGATCAGGTGCAGCAGCAGTTCATCGCTGCCCGCGCCGCAGATGATGCGCGCGGGGTCGAGGCCGAAACGCGCGCCGATCGCCTCGCGCAGTTTCGTGCTGCCGCCATCGGGGTAGCGGTGCAGTTCGGTGGCGGTCGTGATGAAGGCCTGCATCGCGCCTGGTGGCGGGCCGAAGGCGCCTTCGTTGGACGACAGCTTGATGATGCGGTTCACGCCCGGAACCTTGGATTCGCCGGGCGAATAGGCCTCGATCGAGAGGATCGACGGACGGGCGAGCGGCATGCTCATGGCGTGTTTCCTTTGATCGGCGTGGCGTAGCCGCCCAGCACGCGGCTGCGCGGGAAAGGCAGTGCGGGTGGGGCGGCGTGCAGGCCGTCCAGTTCCAGCAGGAAGCGCGATAGTGCCGGCGCGCGGCGCAGCAGCACCAGGCGGGCAGTGATGCCGAGCGCGGCCAAAGCGCGCAGCGGGGCTTCGCGCGGGGTGTCGGGCAGGGCTTCGACCAGCATCAGCGTGCGGTCATCGCCGGATGCGTCGGGCAGGCCGGGGGCGACAAGCAAGGCTTCGCCGCCGGCGCGTGGTTCGGCCAGCAGGGGCAGGCGTGCGACCACGGACAACACGGGCGCGTCGAGTGCGGTCCACCAGTCTTCGTCCTCGTCGCGCGGGAAGGGCAGCACGGCGGCCTGGCAGTCGCCGCCTGAGACGGCGGCCAGCGCGCCGGCGACGGATGGGAAGGCGCGCGTTGTGGTCAGCAGGCCGACATGTTCAGCGGCCAGGCGTTGCGTGGTGGCATCGCGCGCGTGGACCGCCAAGGTGAAGCCGCCTTGCTGGCGCACAGAGCTCATCAGCATTTCGCGCCAAAGACGCACCAGGGCGGTGGCCGGCAGCGGGCCGTGGTGGCGGGAGAGAAGGCGGCGGATGATTGCGGCCTCGCGGCCCGGGCGCAGCACGGGGCCCGCGGCCTTGGCGCGGCTGGCCGAAAGGCCGGCGACGACATCGGCGCGGCGCATCAGCAGGTCGTGCAATGCGTCGTCGATGGCATCCAACTCGGCGCGGACGGAATTCAGGGTGTGCATGTCGGAAGCAGCAATACCGGGCGCGGGGCCATGGTTGAAGCCCCGTGCGGCGCAGCGTATCTCGATAGCATGTCGGCGTTGCAGCCTTTCCCGGATGTTGAACACCAGCACGTCACCTTCCAGGACGGGCTGATGCTGGATTGCGGCGTTCACCTGGCGCCGGTGAATGTGGCGTATCGCAGCTATGGCAGGCTGAATGCGGCGCGCAGCAATGCGGTGCTGGTGTGCCACGCGCTGACCATGGACCAGTATCTGGCCGAGACCCATCCCCTGACCGGCAAACCCGGTGGGTGGGAATTGCTGGTGGGGCCAGGGCTGCCCTTGGATACGGACCGCTTTTTCGTGGTGTGCGCGAATGTGCTGGGTGGCTGCATGGGCAGCACAGGCCCGCGGGATTTGCGCGCGGATGGCTCGGCCTGGGGCACTGATTTTCCGAGCGTCACCATTCGCGACATGGTGCGCGCGCAGAAGCTGTTGATGGACCATATGGGCATCGCGCGGCTGCTGGCGGTGGTGGGTGGGTCCATGGGCGGCATGCAGGTGCTGGAATGGGCAGCGACATTTCCGGAAGCTGTTTTTGCGGCGGCGCCGATTGCGTGTGCGAGCCATCACTCGGCGCAGAATATCGCCTTCCATGAAGTGGGGCGGGCGGCGATTCATTCGGACCCGGATTACCATCGGGGGCAATATGCGGCGCAGGGGGTGATACCGGCGCAGGGGTTGGGTGTGGCGCGGATGGTGGCGCATATCACGTATTTGTCCGAAGAAGCGCTGACGCGGAAATTTGGGCGTCGGCTGCGAGGTGCCAATGCGGTGACCTTCCTGGAAGATGTGTTCGAGGTGGAGAGTTATCTGCGCCACCAGGGGTCCAGTTTCGTGCGGCGCTTTGATGCGAACAGCTATCTGACGATCACGCGGGCGATGGATTATTTTGATCTCGCCGCCGAGCATGACGGCGATTTGCGCCAGGCCTTTGCTGGGCGGGATGTGCGGTATTTCGTGTGCAGCTTCAGTTCGGACTGGTTGTTCCCGACCAGTGAAAGCCGCCGGCTTGTGCAGGCGATGAATGCGGCCGCCGCGCGGGTGTCGTTTGTGGAGATCACCTCCGACAAGGGGCATGACGCGTTTCTGTTGGATGAACCCGAATTCCATCAGGCGCTGGGTGGGTTTGTGGCGGGCGCTGCGCGGGCGGTTGGCGTGTAGCGACGGCCACCCTATCGTGGTGGGCGATGCGTATCGCGGTTTCCAGGCTGTTGTTGTTGGCGTTGGGCGCGATGTTCGTGCAGCAAACCTTCGCGGCGATGGGGCGGAATATTCCCACGGTGATCGCTCCCGCGATCCTGGATGATTTGTCGATCGACCCGGCGTGGATCGGGGTCTACGTGGCGATCGGGGCGCTGGCCGCGCTGGTGTTTCAGCTGGGCTGCGGCAGTTTCATTGTTCGGTATGGCGCGTTGCGCAACAGCCAGGCGGCGCTGTTGATGCTGGCCGTGGCACTGGCGGCCTGCGCCTTGGCGGGGCCGATGGCGATCTTCATTTTTGTGGCGGTGATCGGGGCTGGCGGGTCAGCGATTTCGACGCCGGCTTCGTCGCATTTGCTGGGCAAGTATGCGCCGCCCAGGCAGGCGCCGCTGGTGTTTTCCATCAAGCAGACCGCCGTGCCCGTTGGGCTGTTGCTGGCGGGGTTGGCGGGGCCGGCCTTGACCGGGTTGTGGGGGTGGCGCGCCGCGGTGTTGGTGGGGGCCGCGGCCTGTGCCGCGTTTGCGCTGATGCTGGAACCGCTGCGCCGCGAATTCGATGCGGATCGCAAGCCTGAGACGCGGTTTCATCTGTCGGATTTCAGCAGCACAATTCGGGTGGTGACGCGGGAGCGGGAATTGCGCGCGCTGTCCTTGGCGTGCTTCGCGTTCAACGGGTTGCAGACGGTGTTCACCGCGTATTTCGTGACCTGGCTGGTGGAGATGGGGCACGGGTTGGCGCTGGCCGGGGCGGTGTTTTCGGTGGCGATGATTGTCGCGGTGCCGGCGCGTATTTTGTGGGGTTGGGTGGGTAGTACGGTGGCCGCGCCGGGGACGGTGATGGGTGCGCTGGCCCTGGGCATGGCGGTCGGCGCGGTGGCGTTGGGGCTGACGGGGGCGGGGACGCCCTTGGTGTTGATTGGCCTGGTGGCGGTGGTGATCAGCCTGACCGCGCTGTCCTGGCACGGGGTGCTGTTGTCCGAAGCCGCGCGGTTGGCGCCGGAGGGGCTGCGCGGGGCGGCGACGGGCGGGGTTTTGTCGTTCGGGCAGTTGGGCGGGTTGCTGTTGCCCTTGGTGTATTCGGCCAGCCTGTGGGCGACGGGCGGGCATGGGTTGGGGTTTGCGCTGTGCGGCGTGCCGGCGCTGGCGGCGGGGGTGGCGATGCTGGCGCGGCGGGCAGTGAAAACAGGGGGTTGAGGCGCGGTTTGGCGCGAAAGCGCAGGCTTGCGACAAATTCCGTGGGCGCCTTACTGCATTACTATCTTCCTATCTTACGCGGGGTGATGGTTGGGTGCGGGGGCGCGAGAATGCCTTACTATCTTGCGATCTTACTATCTTTCTTGCCCGTCTGGCGCGCCAGTGGGGGGCTTGCTGGGTGCAGATGCGGTTGTCAAACAGCCCGCCGATATAGGACTAAAAACCACCAAATGTCAATCCTGCGCCGCCCACGCGGGCAGGATATCGCGCGGGGCGAAGACGATGTCGCTCGCCTCCAGCAAGGGGTTGCCGATCAGGAAGGCCACCACCTGCGCCGATGCCACGGGGGGCGAACCACAGCGCCTGGGTGTTGGTGGAAGGTGGCGATGGCGAATGCACCGGTTCCACCCGGCACGCATTTCGCGTAAGGCGCGCGCATGACCATTCGACATTCCGGCCGCGCGCCCGGTGACCTGCGCACGCTCTCCCTCGACACGCAGTTTTCGCGCCATGCGGAAGGCTCCTGCCTGATCCGCTTCGGCAAGACGGAGGTGCTGTGCACCGCCAGCGTCGAATCCCGCGTGCCGCCCTTCCTGCGCGGCAAGGGCGAGGGCTGGGTGACGGCCGAATACGGCATGCTGCCCCGCGCCACCCACGCGCGCGGCAAGCAGTCTGGCCGCACGCAGGAAATCCAGCGCCTGGTCGGGCGCAGCCTGCGCGCCGTGGTGGACCGCAAGGCGATGGGCGAGATGACCATCACGCTGGATTGCGACGTGCTGAACGCCGATGGCGGCACGCGCTGTGCGGCGATTTCCGGCGCCTGGGTCGCGCTGCATCTGGCGCTGCGCCACTGCATGACCAAGAACATCCTGGGCAGCATGCCGCTGACCGACCAGGTGGCCGCGGTGTCCTGCGGGATTGTGGGCGGGCAGCCGGTGCTGGACCTGGATTACGAGGAAGACAGCAACGCCGGCGCGGATGCGAATTTCGTGCTGACCGGCAGCGGCGGGCTGGTGGAAGTGCAAGGCACGGCCGAGGGCGCGCCGTTTTCCGAAGCGCAGTTGTTGGAACTGCTGCGGCTCGCGCGCGAGGGCACGGCGCAGATTTTCGCCGCACAGAAAAAGGCGGTCGGGATTGGCTGATCCCGCCCGATCGGCAGAGGGCGAAGCCCGGCGCCGTGAATCGGGCGGGCAGCAACGGCGCCTGTCGCGCGGCGCCACGTTGCTGCTGGCGTCGCACAACAAAGGCAAGCTGGCGGAACTGCGCGCCATGCTGGCGCCACGCGGCATCACCGTTATCAGCGCCGCCGAACGCGGCCTGCCGGAACCTGCCGAAACCGGCACGACCTTCCGCCAAAACGCCGCGCTGAAAGCACTGGCCGCCACGCACGCGACAGGATTGCCGGCACTCGCCGATGATAGCGGTTTCGAAGTGGCCGCACTGGGCGGCGCGCCCGGCGTCTACACCGCCGATTGGGCCACGCAGCCCGATGGCAGCCGCGACTACACGCAAGCCATGGCGCGTGTGGCGCGCGAGGCCGGTGACACGCCCGATCATCGCGGCGCCTTCATCTCCGTGCTGTGCCTGGCCTGGCCGGATGGCCACACGCAATTTCACGAAGGCCGCGCAGATGGCGTGTGGGTCTATCCGCCGCGCGGCACCAATGGCTTCGGCTTCGACCCGATGTTCATCCCAGGCGACGCGGCGCTGACCTTCGGCGAGATGACCGCCGAGGAAAAAGCCGCGCACAACCATCGCAGCCGCGCCTTCGCCGCTTTCGCCGCCGCCTGCCTGGACGAATAGGGCGCCGCCACCACATCCGCCGCATGCTGGAACCCACACGCGCGGCGGGCCTCGCGCGCCTTGCCCAATTCGCGCCCCGCATGGGCCGCCACTACGCCGCCGGCCGCAACAGCGACCCGGGGCCTGGTGCGCGGCAGGATGTGTCGGAGCTGTCCGCCCATGTGCGCCACCGGCTGATCACCGAGGAGGACATGGTGCGCGCCGCACTCGCGCAGCACAGCCCGCAGGCGGCGGAAAAATTCATCCAGGAAGTGTACTGGCGCAGCTACTGGAAGGGCTTTCTGGAACTGCGCCCGCGCATGTGGCGCGACTATCGCGCGCGCGTTGACGCCACGCCCATCACACCCGCAGCACAGGCGGCGATGGATGGCAGCACGGGCATCGCCTGCTTCGACGCCTGGGCGCGCGAACTGGCCGAAACGGGATACCTGCACAACCACGTGCGCATGTGGGTCGCCAGCATCTGGATCTTCACGCTGCGGCTGGATTGGGTGCTGGGTGCGGAGTGGTTTCTGCGCCATTTGCACGACGCGGATGCGGCGTCCAACACGCTGTCATGGCGCTGGGTCGCGGGCATCCAGACGCCGGGTAAGCACTACCTGGCGCGGGCGGAGAATATCGCGCGCCACACGATGGGCCGCTTCGACCCGCGCGGCGAATTGAACGAAAACGCCGAACCATTGGACGAACCTGCTCCGCCTGCTGCCAGCACGCTGCCGCCCGCCGATACGCCGCGCGGGCGCGTGGCGCTGCTGCTGCATGAGGATGACGTGACCTTCTGGCCCGAGGGCTGCGACGTGGTGGGTGTGGGGTTCCTGCCCGCCGCGCGCCCCTTCGCGCGCGCCGCGCTGGAGGATGGCGCGCGCATCGCCGCCGCACGCACGCCGCGCTGCGCGGAAGCCGTGGCGGCCGCCGATACGGCGCGTTGGGCTGCAGGACTGGGCGCGGAATTGGTCATGCCCTGGGCACCCGTGGGCTGGTGCGCGGACGCCACCGCGACGATCCCCGCGCGCCGTGCACGTCGCGGCTGGGATGATGCGTGTTGGCCCTTGGCGCGCCGTGGCTTCTTCCCGTTCAAGGAGAATATCCCAGCGCTGCTCAGGTCCCTCCATCCACCAGCAGCACTTGCCCTGTGACGAAATCCGCCAAGGGCGACGCGAAAAACACCACGGCCTTGGCGATGTCCTGCGCCACACCCAGCCGCCGCAGCGCGATGCCTTCCAGGACGCGTTGTTGCCCCTCCGCGCCATAGCCATCCCACTGCGCGGTGCTGGCGGGGTTGCTGGTCATCAGCCCGGGGGCCACGCAATTCGCCGTCACGCCAAATGGCCCGAGTTCGCGCGCCAATTGTCGCGTCAGCCCGATCAGCCCGTGCTTGGCGCTGGTGTAGGCCTGGATGCCGGTGCGGCTGGGCTTTACGCCCGCGCCGGAACTGATCGTGACGATCCGCCCTGAACCACGCGCCTTCATGCCCGGCGCCACCGCGCGTGCGAGGTTGAAATGCGCGCGCAGGTTGATGTCGATGATGGCGTCCCAGTCTTCGTCGGTGACGTCCTCAACCGGCTTGTGCAACTGGCCGCGCACGCCGCCGGCGTTGGAGACCAGAACGTCGGGCGTGGCGCCGATCGACGCGATCCAGCGCGCCGCTTCACCCTTCGCGGTCAGGTCGCAACGGAAGCCGGTGCCGGGCAGTTTTTCATCCGTGACATCGGTGGAAAAAACCCGCGCGCCCAACGCGGAAAACATCTCCGCGCAGGCGCGCCCGAAGCCATGCCCGCCGCCGGTCACCGCCACCACCTGGTTGTCGAAGCGAAGGTTCATGGCAGCAGCTCCAGCAGGTTGGCGTCACTCATCGGGCGTTCGCGGCGTTCGCATTCACCGATCATGCGCACCAGGTTTTCGATGGTCGGGCAGGGGATGCCGTGGCCCGCGCCAATCTCCGCCACCGGCAGGATTTGCGCGCGTGCGGCACTGATGCGCCCACGCACCCAGATGTCGCGCCACACGCCGGAATGGGATTTCGCGCTAGCCGCGTTGAAGGCGAACAGCTTGGCAATGCTGTCGCGCGCAGCGGCTTCGCTGCCGGCGGGCCCGAAGGCCTCCGGCACGAAGCCGTTGAAGCCGCGCGGCACCACGCCCTCGGCCGCCGCAACCGTCACCACCTCCCGCGCCAGCGCACGCCACAGCGGCATCAGTTCCGGTCGCGCCAGCGTGTCGGCGATGCCCTTTTCCGCCAGCGCCTGCGCGGTCAGATAGGTCGAGTAGCAGAGCTTGCCCCAGAGGTAGCTGAACACATCCGGCACCTGCACCGCATCGGGTTCGAACAACCGCATCAACGCGTGCAGTTCCGCCAGACGCGGCGTCATCGCACCATCGATTTCGCCCAGCACCACGGCGCCGCGATTGCCGTACAGGATGCGCCCCGGCGCCTGCCAATCCGCGCCGAAATTCACGAAGGCGCCCATCACGCGCGCGCGCCCCAGCACTGGAATCATCAGCCGTTCGCAGAGCCCATTCTGGAACGACGCCGCATAGCCATCCGGTGCCAGGTGCGGTGCCATCTGCGTCGCCGCTGCGACCGTGTCCTGCCCCTTCACGCACAACAGCGCGCGACCAAACACGCCCTGCACATCGCCCGGCAGCGCCGCGCGCACCGGCACAGAAAACGCATCCACCGGACCTTCGATCACCAGCCCCGTCGCGTTCATCGCCGCCACATGCGCGGCATCCACATCCACCAGCAGCACATCATGCCCCGCGCGCGCCAGATACGCGCCGACTGTCGAGCCAATGGCGCCCGCGCCCCAGATCAAGATGCTGTCCATGCCGGCAGTGCAGTGCATCGGCGCCATGCGCGCAAGATGGGTGCCGCGCGCGCCGTTCCGCGCCACACTGCGCGCGTGCAACGCGAGACCGACAATCTGAAAGGTGCCGCCCTGATGGCCGCCTGCGCGCTGGTCTTCGCCGCCGAAGCGCTGATGGCGCGCGCACTGACGGCACGCGGCGTGCCGGTGGAAATGCAGGTCTTCTTCCGCGCCATCGGCCAGCTGGTCTGGGTGGCACCCTTGCTGCTGCGCGCGGGCCTGCGCGTCTTCCACACGCAGCGCGCGGCCCTGCACATCCTGCGCGGCCTTTCATCGGTCACGACATGGGGCTTCTACTACCTGGCCTTCGCGTATCTCGACCTGGCGACGGCGACGGTGCTGTCCTTCACCAACGTGATGTTCACCACGCTGCTGGCCGGCCCCGTGCTGGGCGAACGCGTGGACGCAGCACGCTGGGTCGGCACCATCGGCGGCTTGCTGGGTGTTGCGATCATGCTGCGGCCCGGCGCGGATTTGTCGTGGGTTGGCGCTGCGATCGCGCTGACCGCCGCGGTCACCTGGTGCGGCATCACGCTGACCTCGCGCATGCTGACCAGCACCGAAAGCACCGAGACCATCGTCGCCTGGGTGGGGCTGGTCACCACGCTCACCGCCCTGCCCTTCGCGATCCACGCCTGGGTGCCATTGGGCGCCATCGAATTCGCGCTATTGGCGATCCTTGCGCTGTTCACGCCCGGCATCATCTGGCTGCTGACCGAAGCGCTGCGCGCCGGCGAGGCCAGTTTCGTCGCACCGTTCCAATACCTGCGGCTGATCGTCATCGCCGCTTTCGGGTGGTTGCTCTACGGCGAAATCCCGGACGTTTTTGCCATCATCGGCGCGGTCTTCATCCTGGGCGGTGCGGTCGTCATAACGGTGGCCGAGGCGCGCAAATGATCCTGCTGGAAGCGCTGCCACTGCTGATGCTGTTGGGCCTGCTGGCGACCGGGCGCGTCGCACCCATCCCGGCCTGTGGCATCGCACTCGCGGCCACGCTGCCCGCGCTGGTCATCAAGCAGGGCGCGGCGCTGCCTGGTCTCCTGGTCTACGAAAGCCTGCTGGGTGCGTTCCTGGCCTTGGCGCCTGTCGCCGTTGTCGCGGGCGGGCTGATGTTCCACGCGGCTGTCTCGGGCCCCGCGCAGGACGCGCCGCGTGCGGCCACGCCTGCGCGCATCTTCGCGGTGTCGCTGCCACTCGGCGCCTTCCTGGAGAGTGTGACGGGCTTTTCCGTCGGCGCTGTTTTCGCGCTGACGGCGTTGCGCGCGATGGGCGTGCGCGGCGCGGTGGCGGTGACATTGGCGGTGCAGTCATTGACGCTGGTGCCGTGGGGCGGGCTGGGGCCGGGCACGGCGCTGGGTGCCGTCATCGCCGGCGTGCCGGCGCAGGAGGTCGGGCGCCTCGCTGCCCTGCCCACCGCGATCTGGCTGCCGCTGATCGCGCCGCTGCAATGGTGGCTGCAGGCGCGCGCCGGTGCCGCGCCGGACGGCCGCGAAAAAGCCTGGCAACTGGCGCTGACCATCGCGTTGGTCGCGTTGTTGAACCTGTGCAACGCGTTGCTGCCGTTTGAGGTGGCGGGCGTCATCGCGGCCGGCACCATCGCGGTGGTGGCGTTGTGGCGCGCTGACCCGCCGCGGGACTTGCGCATCGCGCTGGCCGCTGCCGCGCCATATCTGCTGCTGGTGGGCGCGCTGTTGGGGGCGCGGTTGTGGCAGGCGCCACCAGGCTGGAAGCCCTTCGCGGACTACCCCGCTTTCGCTGCCACGCATGTGGCCGTGGTGCTGGCGCTGGTTGCCTGCGGGCTGCTGTTCGTGCGCGGACGCATCGCAGCGGGCGGTACCGCATTGCGCCGCGCCGGCCGCCCCGCGCTGGCCATGCTGCTCTATGTCGTGCTGGGCCGATGGCTGGCCGGTGGTGGCATCGCGGCGGATCTGGCGGACAGCCTGGCGCATGCGATGGGCAGTGCGGCGCCCTTCGCCATCATGCCCATGGCGATGCTCTCGGGCATCGTCACCGGCAGCAATGTGGGCAGCAATGCCGCGCTGATGCCCATCCAGCACGCCTTGGGTCAGGAAGCGGGGCTGGATGCCGTGCTGGTCGCGGCACTGCATAATTTCGGCGGCGGCGCGGGCGCGGGCATGGGGGCGGCGGGCCTGGCCATGCTGTGCGCGCTGCTGGCCGATGGCACGCGCCCCGCGCAGGTGTGGCGCCTGCTGCTGCCCAGCATGGTGGCGATATTGTTGTCGGGCACGATTGTGCTGGTGCTGTTAACCGGCTGGTGACGCGGCGCATGCAATGAAGTGGCATGACCCTGCGATCCTTCCTCCCCGGCAGCATCCGCGCCCGCGTGGCTGTGGTGCTTTCCGCCTTCGGGCTGCTCTCGCTGGCGCTGTTCTGGTGGCAGAACCAGGCCGCGCAACGGCAATTGGCGGCCGAGGTCTCGGCGCGGGTCGCGACCGAATCCACGCTGCTGACCGCGCAGTTGCAGGCGCAGGCCATCCGCGCCGCGACCGATGCTGCACTGGCCGCCGGCGCGCCGGGTCTGGCCGCGCGCATTGCGGCGGGAGACCGCGCTGGCGCGCAGGCAGCGCTCGCACCTGGCTTCCAGGCATTGCGCGCGCGGGAACCCTCGCTTGAACAATTCCAGATCATGGCGCCGGGTGCGGGTGGTGCGCCGCGCGCGCATGCCTTCCTGCGGATGCAGGCGCCGACGCGGCATGGCGATGATGTCTCCGGCTGGCGCATCATCCTGAACCAGGCGCTGGCGCAGAATTGCGCCGCCGCGCCGCCCGCACTGCATGGGCTGGAAATGTCCACCTCCGGGGTCGCGTTGCATGGCGCGGTCGCGCTGTGTGAAGGCGCGCGCAATGTCGGCGTGCTGAATGTGGGCCTGCGTTTTGACGAAGCGCTGCTGCGCCGCCTGGGTGAAGCGCGTGGCCTGTCGCTGGGGCTGTATCTGGCGGGTGAACCGGCGCCGCAGGGGGTGAACTTCGCGCCTCTGCTGCGCGCCGGCCAACTCGCCTTCGACCCCGTGCGCCACCGGCTGCACCCGGTCGCGCGCATGCATGGCGAAGCGGCGCTGCCTGAAGCAATGCTGCGCCAGGCTTTCGCGGGCCAGGTCACCTACCGCTTCGTGGATGGCGCGCAGCCGCGCATCGCCGCGGCCTATCCGGTGCGGAATTTCTCGGGTGAGGTGATCGGCGTGCTGGAAAGCGTGGGCGATGCCGGTGCTATGGCCGCTGCGCGCAATGATGCGCGCTGGTTGCTGATGATCGCGGCAATGCTGCTGCTGGCTGGCATGGGGGCTGCGATCTGGGCGCTGGATGCCGGCACCGGGCGCCCGTTGCGCCAACTGGCCAAGACCATGCTGCGCATGGCCGAGGGCGACCGCGCCCAGCCTGTGCCGGGCCAGGACCGCGCCGGTGAAGCCGGCACGCTGGCACGCGCCGCAGAAGCGCTGCGCCAGGCCGCCGAACGCGCAGCCGCCGCCGATGCGGCCGCCGCCGCCGCGCAAGCGCGCGCAGCGGAGGCCGCGCGCAGCGCCGCCGAACAGGCCGCGCGGCAGCTGGAATCGCGCCTCAGTGACGCCACGGCCGCCCTGGCCCAGGCCGCGGGCGAATTGGAAACCCATGTCGGCCACGCCAATCGCGGCAACGCCGCAGCACAGCAGGCCGCCGAGGCGACGCGTGAAGGCACGCAGAACGCGACGCTGTCCGTGCAATCCGTGGCCGGTGCCGCTGAAGAATTGGCGGCATCCGTCGCCGAGATCGACCGCCGCATGCAGGATGCCGGCGCCATCGCCCAGGCCGCCGCGCGCCAGGCCGATGAATCGCGCGAGACGATGGCAGCACTCTCCCGCGCGTCAGACCGCATCGGCGATGTGCTGCGCCTGATCGGCGATGTTGCGGGCCAGACCAACCTGCTGGCACTGAACGCCACCATCGAGGCCGCGCGCGCCGGCGAAGCGGGCAAGGGATTTGCCGTCGTCGCGGGCGAGGTGAAGGCGCTGGCCGCGCAAACCGCACGCGCCACCGATGAGATCGGCACCGAAATCGCCGCCATGCGCCGTGCGACGCAGGATACGCTGGGCACCGTCGCGCAGATTTCCGAAGCCGTTGCGCGGATGTCGAGCGTCGCCGAAGGCATCGCTGCCGCCGTCCAGCAACAAGGTGCCGCCACGCGCGAAATCGCCACCGCCGCCACCCATGCCGCCGATGGGGCGCGTGATGGCGCGGCGGGTGCCGCGCGCACCACCGAAGGCCTGGCCGATGCCCAGCACAGCCTGAACTCGTTGCGCGCCGCCACCGTCGTGGTGCGCGCCGCCGCCGATGGCTTGCAGGAAGGCCTGGATGAGGTGCTGACGCAGCTGCGCGCGGCGTGAACTTGCCGCGGACGCGCGCCTAGGGCACCACCGCGCCATGACCGAGACGATCGAAACCGATGTCGCCATCATCGGCGCTGGACCCGTGGGCCTCTTCGCCGTGTTCGAATGTGGCATGTTGAAAATGCGCAGCGTGTTGATCGACACGCTGGAAGCCGTGGGCGGGCAGTGCAGCGCGCTGTATCCGGAAAAGCCGATCTATGACGTGCCGGCGCATCCCTCCATCCTGGCCGGCGACCTGATCGAACGCCTGCGCGAACAGGCGGCACCCTTTGCCCCGCGCGAATTGCTGGCGCAGCGCGTGGATGCGCTGCGTGAGGCGGATGGCACATTCACGCTCACCACCAGCACCGGCAACCAGGTGCGCGCGAAGGCGGTGGTGATCGCCGCCGGTGCGGGCGCCTTCGGCCCGAACCGCCCGCCGTTGGCCGCGCTGGACGCGTATGAAGCCACCGGCGCCGTGCGCTACATGGTCGCGCGGCGCGAGGATTTTCGCGGCAAGCGCATCGTCATCGCCGGTGGTGGTGACAGCGCGGTGGACTGGGCGCTGTCGCTGAAGGACATCGCGGCGAAAGTGTATGTCGTGCATCGCCGCCCGAAATTCCGCGCCGCCCCGGAAACCACCGACCAGCTGGAAGCCGCGGCCGCGCGCGGCGAAATCGAGATGGTGATCCCCTACCAGCTCTCCGCGCTGCAGGGCGACGCAGGCCGCCTCTCCGCCGTCACCGTCGCCACCTTGAAGGGCGAGGAACGCCACCTCGAAGCCGACCATCTGCTGGCCTTCTTCGGCCTGTCGATGGAACTCGGCCCCATCGCCGAATGGGGCCTGGGCCTGGAACGCAGCCACATCACCGTCACGCCCGCGACGTGTGAGACATCCATGCCCGGCGTCTATGCCATCGGTGATGTCGCGACCTATCCGGGCAAGCTCAAGCTCATTCTGCAAGGCTTCTCCGAGGCCGCGATGGCCGCCCACGCCATGCACCCGCGCATCTTCCCGGGCCAGGCGCTGCACTTCGAATACAGCACCAGCAAGGGCGTCGCCGCCTAACCGAACAGCGCCGTCAGCTGCGGCGTGGTCATCTGGTTCAACTGCGTGCGCGTGAAGGCGGCGATCTGCCGCGCGCGCACTGCCGAAAGCTGCTCCACCCCGATCGCGCCGATCTGCGCCGCGTCCAGCGGTGCCAGCGCAGCACTTCGCAGGCCGGCGAAGGCATCAGGCGTCAGTGCCGCGATATCCTCGGCCGACAGCGCTGGGGTCTGCGCCGCCGTCAGCCCCGCCGTCTCATCGGCTGTCAGCGCCGCCAGTTGCGTGGCCGACAAGGCATCGATCTGTCCACTGGACAGATAGCCCATCTGCGCCGCGGTCAGCCCCTGCAATTGGGCGCCATTCAGCGCCGCGATCGTCGCTGGCTCCAGCGCCAGGAACTGCATCGCCGAAAGCCCCGCGATCTGCGCCGGCGCCAGGCGCTCCACCCCCAATGCGCGCGTGACTGAAAACGAAAGCCCGCCGATCTGCGCCGGTGTCAGCCCCGCCAGCACGGCATCATCCGCGCCGGCCCATTGCCCAGCACCCAGGCTGCCCAGCTGCCCTGGCGTCAACACCGCAAGCCGCGCGCCCAGCAGCGACGCGCCGGGCAATCCGGTCATGGCGGCGGCGGGGATGGCGCGCAGCTGCGCGTCATTCAGCGCGCCCAATTGCGCTGCCGTCGCCTGCGCCATTTGCGGCGCCACGACGCCGCCCAACTGCACCGTGGTCAGCACCGCCAGGCGCCCGCCAAGCGCCGCCATGTCGAGCCCCGCCACAGCGTCGCGCGGCACGGCCAGCAACTGCGCATCGCTCAGCGCTGCCGGGCGCAGTGCGGCGACCTGTGCGGCGGCCATCCGCGCCGGCAACAGCGCGGCCTGGCGCGTGTCATCCAGGGCGGCAATGGTCTCGGGCGCCAGGCCCGGCACCGGCAATGCGGCCAGGCGTTCGGGCGGCATGGCGGCGATACGCGCGGGGGCCAGTGCTGCCACCTGCGGCGTGGTCAGCGCGGCCAGCTGCGTGGTCGATAGCGCGTCGATATCGAGCAGCGCGAAGGCTGCCGGCTGCAGGCCACGCAGGGCCGCGTTGGGCAGCGCGCCAAGCTGCGCCGCGGTCAGCGCGGCCTCGGGCGCCAGCGCGGCGGCTTGCGGGCCGGTCATCGCCGCCAGCTGCGCGC
>JAAFHD010000249.1 GCA_013298245.1 Alphaproteobacteria bacterium | reverse complement strand
AACCCGGTGTTTTTCGCCGATAACAACCGGCTGAATTTCCGCTTCTCCGGCCGCTACGCGCTGGAATGCAATGACCCGCTGTCGGGCCTGCTGTGGTCCACCATCAGCGACACCTCGACGCTGGCGCTCACCATGGAACGCCTGCCGCTGACGCGTGACCTGGCGCGCCTGCCGGAACCCTTCTTCGACCCGCGTCTGCTGCGCGAGCCTCTGAACCTGCCCATCATCATGTCCGAGGCCGCGGCCAATGACACGGTGCGCGCGGCGGTCATCGCGTCGACCTGGTTCGCCGTGCAGGCGGATTATCGGGGTGCGTCCTTCCCGGTGCAGGCATCGGTGCCGGATCGCGGCAATGCGGTGGTGATCGCGGTCGGGCCGGACAGCGTGCCGGGTGTCACCCTGCCGCGCTTTGAAGGTGCGACGCTGGCGCTGGTGCAGAACCCGAATGACCCCTTCGGCCTGCTGCTGGTGATTGGTGGCCGCAGCCCCGCGGAAGTGGTGACCGCTGCCACCGCCATGGCCATCGGCCGCGAAGCTTTGTCCGGCGAAATGGCCGTGGTGCAGCAGCAGCAGGTGCCGCAGCGCGCCGCCTATGACGCGCCGCGCTGGGTGCGGACGGACCGCGCCGTGCGCCTGGGCGAATTCATGGACCCGTCGGAATTGCAGGCCTTTGGCTATGTGCCGGGGCCGATCAGCATTCCCTTCCGCACCGCGCCGGACCTGTATACGTGGCGCAACCGGCCGCTGAACGCGGATATCCGCTTCCGCGCGCCGCCCGGCCCGATCATGGATGTGCGCGTCTCGCGCCTCGATGTCGCGGTGAATGATGTGTATCTGCGCAGCCTGCCGCTGCGCGCCGAGGCCCCGGGCTGGCCCTGGGGCTGGGTGCAGCGCCAGGTGATGGCGGAAAGCGACTGGACGCAATCGCAATTCGGCCTGCCGCCCTGGATGATCTTTGGCCAGAACGAGCTGCAGCTGCGCTTCGACATGCGCCCGCTGCACCGTGGCGAATGTGTCGCCGTGCCCGGTGATGTGCGCGCGTCGATCGACCCGGACAGCACCATCGACCTGTCCACGGCGCATCGTTTCGCGACGCTGCCGAACTTGGCGCATTTCGTCGGCGCGGGCTTCCCCTTCACGCGGCACGCGGATTTCTCGCGCTCCGCGCTGGTACTGTCCGAGCGCCCGAACGCGCAGGAATTGTCGACCGCACTGGGGCTGATGGGCCGCTTGTCCGCGATCGTTGGCTACCCGGCGGTCAGCCTGGCCATCGCGCGTCCCGGCAACCTGGATTCGGTCGCGGATCGTGACCTGCTGGTGGTGGGCGCGTTGGGTCGCCAACCGGCGCTGCAACAGCTGTTGCGTGATGGCCCGGTGACGGTCGAAGGCAACCGCGTGTCGGTCAGCCTGTCCGACCCGATCGGCGATTTCCGCGCCATCTTCGGTGGTTCTTCCTCGCGCCCCGAGCGTGAGCGCGTGGCCGCGCAGCTGAACGCGCCGGGTGAAGCGCTGGGCATGCTGGTCGGCTTCGAAAGCCCGCTGCGTGGCGGCCGTTCGGTGGTGGCGCTGACCGGCTCCACCCCCGCCGGCGTGGACGCCATGCTGGCCAGCCTGCGCGACCCCGAGCAGATGCCGCGCATCCAGGGCGACGTCGCGCTGCTCTCCGGCGGCCGGGTCGAGGCCTTCCGCCTGGGCAATACCTACACCGTCGGCACGCTGCCGTTCTGGCTGTGGCCGCAGCATTATTTGTCCGACCAGCCCTGGGCCGTGCTGGGCCTGATGGTGCTGGCCGCCATCCTGCTGGGTGCGCCGCTGTTCTGGATCCTGCGCCGTCGCGCTGCACTCCGCCTGCGCGCGAGGACCCGCCAATGACCCGTCGCGCACGCCTTCTGGCCGCTGTCTTCGGCGCCGCGCTGGCGCTGCCTGTCGCCGCCTTCGCGCAGGACACCCGCGGCGTGCAGGCGCTGCTGGACCAGGCGAATTACTGGCGCCTGCAGAACCGCCCGGAACTGGTGGTCCGCACGCTGGAACGCGTGCTGGCCGTCGATCCGCGCAATGCCGACGCACTGGCCGGTGCCGCGCAGGCGCAGGCGCAGTTGGGCAACCGCTCTGGCGCCGAGGCCTTCCTGGCGCGGCTGCGCCAGGCCTCGCCCAACGACCCGCGCATCGCCGAGACCGACATCACCATCCGCGCCGCCACGGTGGACCAGGGCGCGCTGGCCGAAGCCCGCCGCCTGGGCCAGGCCGGTCGCGTGGCCGAATCCATCGCCCGCTACCGCGAGCTGTTCCGCGGCCAACAGCCGCCCGACAACCTGGCGGTCGAATTCTACCAGACCCTGGCCGGCACCGAGGCCGGCTATACCGAAGCGCGTGACGGCCTGCTGCGCCTGTCGCGCCGCTTCCCGCAGGACCAGCGCCTGTCGTTGGCCTACGCGCAAACCCTGACCTTCCGTGACGGCACACGGGCCGAGGGCATCCAGCGCCTGCGCGCGCTGGCGCAGAACCCGGAAACCGCCAACACCGCCACCGCCGCCTGGCGCCAGGCGCTGCTGTGGCAGGGCGTGAACCCGACCATCCAGCCGGAACTCGAAGCCTTCCTGGTGCGCTTCCCCAATGACGCCGCCGTCGCCGCGCGCCTGGAAGAAGTCCGCAACGCACCCGCCGGCCGCCCCGACCCGCAGGCCGAACAGCGCATCCGTGGTTTCGAACAGCTGCAAGCCGGCCGCGTGCGTGATGCGCAGCGCGAATTCGAAGGCGCCGTGCAGGCCAACCCGCAGGATTCTGACGCACTCGGTGGCCTGGGTGTGGCCCGCCTGCGCGAAGGCCGTTTCTCCGAAGCGCGGCAATTGCTGGAACGCGCCATCGCCGCCAACCCGGATAGCCGGCCGCAATGGCAAGCCGCGCTGGACGGCGCGGCATACGCCACCGAATTGGCCACCGCCCGCCGCGCGCTGGAAGCCGGCAACCTGGCCGTGGCCGAATCAGCGCTGCGCAGCGCGATCGGCCGCAACACGCCCGACCGCGCGGATGCCGAAGCCCTGCTGGGTGACTTGGCGCTGCGCCGTGGCGACCTGGCGGGTGCCGAAACGCGGTATCGCGCGGCGCTGGCGCGGCGCCCGAACCTGGGTTCCGCCGCATCCGGCCTGATCCAGGTGCTGAGCCAATCCGGCCGCTTCGCCGAAGCGGAACAGCTGCAAGCGCGCTTCGGCAACCTGGCCAGCGGCAACCCCAATGAACAGCGCGCCAATGCGCTGCGCACCGAGGCGTCCCGCACATCGGATGGCAACCAGGCGGCCGGCCTGTTGTCGGAAGCCATTCGCCTGGACCCCGCCAACCCCTGGGCGCGGCTGGATCTGGCGCGATTGCTCTCGCGCATGGGCCGCGCGCCGGAAGGGCGCCAGTTGGTCGAAGGCTCGGTGATGGGCGGCGGTGGTTCGGCCGACCAGCTCTACGCCGCCGCGTTGTTCGCCAACGAGGACGGCCGGCCGGAAGACGCCAGCCGCTACATGGCCGGCATCCCCGTGCGGCTGCGCACGCCGGACATGAACCGCTTCGCGCAAGGTGCGCGCACCGATGGCGAGGCGCGGATGGCGCTGGCCATGTACCAATCCGGCCGTCGGGCCGAGGGCCGCGCGGCGCTGGTCGCCCTGTCCGGGCGCCAGGACCCGACCGGGGCCGGTGCGGCCTCGGCGATCCGCGCGCTGGGCCTGGCCAATGATCGTGTGGGCGCGCAGGAAGCCGGCCGCGCCTTCATCAACGGCAACCCGCGGGCCAGCGCTGCGGCGCGGCTGGCGGTCAGTTCCGCGCTGCTGGGTGCTGGTGCCACCGCCGAGGCGCAGGCTTTGTCGCGCAGCCTGGAAGCCGCACCTGGCCTGTCGGGTGAAGACCGCCGGCAGGCGGCAGCACTGTCCACGGGCCTGGCCATCCAGGCCTCGGACCGCCTGAATGAACGCGGCGACCAGGCGCGAGCCTTTGATACCCTGGCGCCGGCGCTGCAACGCGACCCGTCCTCGGTTCCGGCCAATCTGGCGCTGGCGCGGCTGTATACCGGCGCGGGCCAGCCCCAGCCGGCGCGGCAAATCACCGAAGGCATCTTGCAGCGCGACCCGCGCAACCTCGATGCACGGCTTGGCGCCATTGAAGCTGCCATCTCCGCGCGCGATTTTGGCCGCGCCGAAGCACTGCTTGTCGAAGCCCGCGCGCTGAACCCCAACGAACCGCGCGTGGCACTGATGGAAGCGCGCATCGCGCGGGCCGGCGGCAATTCCAGCCGGGCCTTGCGCGCGCTGGAACTGGCGGCGCAGCAGCGCCAGGCCCAGGGCATCCGCCCCGATGCGCCGATCACCGGCGCCGCCGCGGCCGGCAGCGCTTGGGACAACCCTTTCCGCCTGCTGTCGCGCTCCGGCGCGCAGGGCGGGGTGTCGCCCTTGCAGTCGGACCCGCTGTCTTCGGAAATCTCGCGCGAACTGTCGCAGGTGCGGGAAGAAACCGCGGCGCGCATCCAGGGCGGCATCGGCTTCCGCAGCCGCAGTGGCTCCGCGGGTCTGGACCGGTTGGAGGAATTCTCGGCACCGGTCGATGCCTCCATCGCGGTGCCCGGCATTGGCGGGCGGGCAACGCTGTCCTTCGCGCCGGTGTCCATCGCCAGCGGGCAGCTGGATACCACCAGCGTCACCGCGCTGCGCGCCTATGGCAGCAACGCGCTGGCCACGTCGCTGCGCCAGCAGACCGGCGGCAACCAGCAGATCACCCAGGTGGTGCGGGACCAGTTCCGCGCGCGGGATGTCTCGCAATCCGGCCTGGGGCTTGGGTTTGCGTATAGCACCGGGCCGTTCACCATTGATGTCGGCACCTCGCCCATGGGGTTCCGGCGGCAGAATGTGCTGGGTGGCGTCGAAATCGCGCCGCAGCTGTCCAACAACTTCCGCGTCCGCCTGATCGCCGAGCAGCGCGCGGTGACCGACAGCGTGCTCAGCTGGGCCGGCGCGCGAGACCCCAATGGCCTGGGCACCTGGGGCGGCGTGGTCCGCACCGGCGGCCGGGCACAGCTGGAATACGTGACCGGCCCGGTCGGTGTGTATTTGATGGGCGGGTATTCGGTCTTCACCGGCCAGAATGTCGCGCGCAACCAGCGCTTTGAAGCCGGCGCCGGCCTGCAATACACCGTCTGGCGCCTGCCGGATGAAGAACTGACCGCCGGCCTGGACATGATCTATTTCGGGTTCAGGAACAACCAGCGCCTGTTCAGCTGGGGCAATGGTGGTTACTTCTCGCCGCAATCCTATTTCGCGGTGAATATCCCGGTGGATTGGCGCGCCCGCAGCGGCAACCTGGCATGGCGCCTGGGTGCCACCGTCGGCTACCAGAACTTCCGCGAGGATGCGGCCAATATCTTCACCAATGCGCAGCTGCAAACCCAGCTGGAAGCAGGGCTTTCGGGTGATACGACGCTGCGCTCGGTGCAGGCGGCGCGCGCCCAGGCGGGTGTTGTCGGCGGCTTGCGTGGCGACGTGGAATACGCGGTGACGCCGGCACTGCGCATCGGCGGCCTGCTGCGCTATGAACGCACCGGCAATTGGGAAGAATTCCGCGGCCTTGTCTTCGCGCGTTATCGCTTCGATCGGTAAAACCATGAGCGGAACCCAGATCGCCGATCCGGCCACCATGTCCTATCTGGCGCGCAAGGGCGTCGCGTCCCAGTGGCGCGGCTTTCTGCGCGCGCTGGTCGAAACGCTGGACGCGAATATGGAACGCGAAAGCCGCGATGCGCTGCTGCGCGCCGTGGGTGGGCGCATGGCGCAGCTTGCACCCATGCC
>JAAFHD010000248.1 GCA_013298245.1 Alphaproteobacteria bacterium | reverse complement strand
CTGGCCGCGGTGCGGGGCACGCGCGAGATTGCGTTTGCGGTGATCGCGACGACGCTGGTGCTGGTGTCGGTGTTTGTGCCGCTGTCCTTCCTGGGTGGATCGACGGGGCGAATGTTCACCGAATTCGGCTTGGCGCTGGCGGCGTCGGTGCTGTTTTCGGGCGTTGTCGCGCTGACGCTGACGCCGATGATGTGCTCGCGCCTGCTGCGCGCGGAGGACAGCCACACGCGGCTGGTGCGTTGGACGGAGCCCTTCTTCGTCGGCATGAACAACGTGTTCCGCTTCACGCTGAATGGCGCGATGAAAGCGCCGATCATCACGCTGGCGTTTTCCTTCGGGCTGTCGGCGCTGTCGGTGATTTTGTTCAACCTGCTGCCGAAGGAATTCACGCCGGTGGAAGACCGCGGCGTGGTGATCATCCCGACCACGGGGCCGGAAGGGGCAAGCTTCGGCTATATGCGCGAACACGTGGAGCGCATCGAACGCCAGGTGCAGCGTTACGTGGAGAATGGCGAGGCGGCTTCGGTCTTCGCCACACTGGGTGGTTTCCAGCGGCCGCCGCAGGCCAATGTGGGCAATGTCTTCATCCGTCTGGCGCCATGGCATGAGCGCGAGCGCAAGGCGCAGGCCATCCAGCGCGAGGTGATGCCGCAGATGCAGCAGATCCCCGGCGTGCGGGCGTTCGCGTTGCTGCCGCCCACCTTCAACACCGGTGGCGGTGGCTTCCAGCCGCCGATCCAGTTCGTGATTGGTGGGCCGGATTACGACACGCTGGTGGCGTGGCGCGACCTGATCCTGGAGCGCGCGCGCAGCAACCCGAACCTGCTGAACGTGGACAGCAATTTCCGCGAAACGCAGCCGGAAATCCGCGTGGATATCGACCGGCGCCGCGCAGCGGATCTGGGCATTTCCATCCAGGCCTTGGGGCGCACCATCGAGACCATGCTGGGGTCGCGTGAGGTGGGCACCTATGTGGTTGGCGGGCAGGAATACCGCATCCTGGCGCAGGCGGAGGCGGGGCGGCGCATCACGCCCTACGATCTGGAAAACATCTTTGTCCGCACGGCGTCACAGCAGTTGGTGCCGATTTCATCGGTGATCCGCCTGCAGGAACGCGCGCGGCCGCAGACGCTGTTCCGCGCCGACCGCGTGCGCGCGATCACCATCACCGCGTCGCTCGCACCTGGCTTTTCCATTGGCGAGGCGCTGGACTTCCTGGATGGCGCTGCGGCGCAACTGCTGCCGTCGGAGGCACGCATCAGCTATCGCGGGCAATCGCTGGATTTCAAGGAAAGCTCGTCCGCGCTCTACATCACCTTCCTGTTCGCGCTGCTGATTGTGTACCTGGTGCTGGCGGCGCAGTTCGAGAGCTTCATCCACCCGCTGATCATCCTGTTCTCGACGCCCTTGGCCGTCACGGGCGGCTTGCTGGGGCTGTGGTGGGTGGGCCTGTCGCTCAACATCTTCAGCCAGATCGGGATGGTGTTGCTGATCGGGCTGATGGCGAAGAACGGCATTCTGGTGGTGGAATTCGCCAACCAGCTGCGCGACCGCGGCATGTCCATCTATGACGCGGTGCTGGAGGCGTCGGTGGCGCGTCTGCGCCCCATCCTGATGACGTCGATCGCAACCGTGCTGGGTGCGGTGCCGCTGGCCTTTGCGACCGGCGCGGGTGCGGAAAGCCGCGAGGCGCTGGGCTGGGTGATCGTGGGTGGCGTGACGCTGTCCACCTTCGTGACACTCTACGCGATTCCGGCGCTGTATCTGCTGCTGGCCCCCTTCACCAAGCCGATCGGCGCGATCGCGGCGAAGCTTGCGGATCTGGATGCGCGCACGCCGCATGCGAAGGCCGAAGGGGCGGTGCGCCCGGCCGAATAACGGGCGGCGAATTCCGCCCGGCGAGGAACTGCTCTACACATGGCCTGAGCATTCAGGGGGACGGCCATGGCGCGCGCAAAACACATCGAACCACGCATGGGCGGGCGGCTGCTGGCCGATGCCATCATCGCGCAGGGCACCAGCCATGTGTTTGCCGTGCCGGGCGAATCCTATCTGGATTTGCTCGATGGCCTCTATGCCAACCGCAACAAGGTGGAGTTGGTGACCTGCCGCTTCGAAGCGGGTGCAGTGAACATGGCGGAAGCACACGCCAAGCTGACCGGGCGTGTGGGTGTGGCGATCGTCACGCGGGGCCCTGGCGCGTGCCATGCCAGCATCGGCGTGCATATCGCCATGCAGGACAGCACGCCGCTGGTGCTGATCGTGGGGCAGATTCCGCGTGAGGAAACCGACCGCGAATCCTTTCAGGAAGTCGATTACCGCCGGATGTTCAGCCCGCTGGCCAAGTGGGTGACGCAGATCGATGACGAGCATCGCATCCCTGAATTGATGGCGCATGCCTTCGATGTCGCGCGCAGTGGGCGGCCTGGCCCGGTGGTGGTCGCGATCAGCGAGGAAATGCAGAAGCGCTTCGCGGCCGTGCCGGATATCGGGCCCGCGCATGTCACACCGCCCTACCCCGCGCCGGCCGCGCTGGATGCGATGATGGAAATGCTGGCGGGTGCCAAGAAGCCGCTGGTGGTGCTGGGCGGTGGCGCGGGCTGGAGCGAGTCCGGGCGCAAATCCATTCGCAAGTTCATCGAGGGCAACAAGCTGCCGACCGCGGTGTCGTTCCGGCGGCAGGGGTTGTTCCCGGGTGATCATGACCTGTTCGCGGGCGATCTGGGCGTGGGCGCGGATGCGGCGCTGGTGGCGCATGCGAAGGAGGCCGACCTGATCCTGGCGATCGGCACGCGCATGGGGGAGCCGGTCAGCCAGGGCTATACGCTGCTGGACATGGCAGGCAGCACGCCGCTGATCCAGGTCTATCCGGACCAGGCGGAAATTGGGCGGGTGTATCGCCCCGCACTTGGCATCACCGCGGATTTGAACGCGTTCGCGAATGCGGTGAAGGCGATGAAGGTGCGCAAGCCTGGCTGGGGCGCCTGGGCGAAGGCGGTGCGCGCTTCGCGGCTGAAGCAGGCGGTGGCGCAGGACTATGAGGGGCCGCTGAACCTGGCGGTGGCCTTGCAGGCGCTGGAAAAGGCGCTGCCGGATGACACCATCTACACCACCGATGCCGGCAATTTCGCCACCTGGCCGACGCGCTTCATGCATGTGAAGGAAGGCCAGGATTTCCTGGGGCCGACCTGTGGCGCGATGGGCTATGGCATTCCAGCCGCGATTGGTGCGGCGATTACCGAACCCGACCGCACGGTGGTTTGCTTCGTGGGCGATGGTGGCGCGCTGATGACGGGCCAGGAAATCGCCACCGCCTTCCACCATGGCGCGCGGCCGATCGTGCTGGTGTTCAACAACGGGATGTACGGCACGATCCGGATGTATCAGGAACGCACCTATCCGGAACGTGTGTCGGGCACGGCGCTGACCAATCCGGATTTCGCGGCCTTCATCCAGGCCTTTGGCGGGCATGGGGAAACCGTGAACCGGACCGAGGAATTGGTGCCGGCGGTGAAGCGCGCGATCGCGTCGAAGAAGCCGGCGATCATCGAAATCCGGCAGAATCCCGAACAGGTGACCAACCGCGCCACCATTGCGGATTTGCGGGCGCAGGCGAAGCGCTGATCCGCTCTTTCCTGGCGCGCGGATGTCGATCATGCTGCGCGTCCAAAGAGGGAGCACAGCCATGGCCAAGTTCGGGCTCAGCCAATCCATCCGCCGTGTCGAGGACCCGCGCTTGCTGGTCGGTGGCGGGCGCTACACCGATGATTTGAACGTCGCGGGCCAGGCGCATGGCTATGTGCTGCGCAGCCCGCATGCGCATGCGAAGATCGCGGCGCTGGATGTGGCGGCGGCGCGGGCGATGCCGGGTGTGCTGGCGGTGATCACGGGTGCGGATTTGGCCGCCGCGGGTGTGGGCGAAGTGCCCTGCGTGATCCCGCTGAAGAACCGCGATGGTTCTCCGCGCGCGGAGACGCCGCGCCTGCCGTTGGCGACGGATACGGTGCGCCATGTGGGTGACCCGGTGGCCTTCATCGTCGCCGAAACGCCGCAGGCCGCGCGCGATGCGGGCGAGGCGGTGATGGTGGATTACGACGTGCTGCCGAGCGTGACCGACCTTGCCGTTGCGCATGAGGCCGGCGCGCCTTTGGTGTGGCCCAGCGTGCCCAACAATATCTGCTTCGATTGGGAAGCGGGCGACAAGGCGAAGACCGACGAATTGTTCGGCAAGGCCGCGCATGTGACGCGGCTGACGGTGGTGAACAACCGCGTCGTGGTCGCCAGCATGGAAGGCCGCGCCTGCGCCGCCGAATACGACGCGGCCCAGCAGAAATTCACGCTGCATGCCGGCACCCAGGGCAGCTGGTTGGTGAAGAACCTGCTGGCCAATGCGGTGCTGAAAGTGAAGCCCGAGCAGGTGCGCGTGGTCACGCCCGATGTCGGCGGTGGCTTCGGCATGAAGCTGTATCTCTATGCCGAATACGCGCTGTGTGCCTTTGCCGCGCGCGCTGTGGGCCGCCCGGTGAAATGGACCTCGGAACGCACCGAGGCCTTCCTGTCGGACACGCATGGGCGGGACAACATCACGCTGGGCGAATTGGCGCTGGACGCCCAAGGAAAATTCCTGGCACTGCGCACGCGCAACCACGCGAATATGGGTGCGTATCTCTCGACCTTCGCGCCCTTCATTCCGACCGGCGCCGGCACCAAGGTGCTGGCCAGCATCTATGGCTTCCAGGCGATCCACGCGCATGTGCTGGGCGTGCTGACCAACACTGTCTGCGTCGATGCCTATCGCGGCGCGGGGCGGCCGGAGTCGAACTATCTGGTGGAGCGCCTGATCGACACCGCGGCGAAGGAAATGGGCATCGACCGCATCGATCTGCGCCGGCGCAACATCGTGGGCATGGGCGCGATGCCCTACACCACCGCGATGGGCCAGCGGTACGACAGCGGCGACTTCAACCAGGTGCTGGATGCGGCCTTGGCCAAGGCGGATTGGGCCGGGTTTGCCGGGCGTGCGGCAGCGTCGGCGGCGCGTGGCAAGAAGCGCGGCATTGGGCTGGCGTATTACCTGGAAGCCACCGGTGGCTCGCCCGATGAACGCGCCGAAGTGCGCTTCACTGATGATGGTTTCGCCGAAGTCTGGGTCGGCACGCAATCCACCGGCCAGGGCCACGAAACCGCATACGCGATGCTGACCAGCCATGAGCTCGGCATCCCCATCGAGAGAATCCGCGTCATGCAGGGCGACACCGACCAGGTGCCGACCGGCGGCGGCACGGGCGGGGCGCGCAGTCTCTATTCGGAAGGCACCGCGATCCTGGCGACCACCACCACGGTGATCGAAAAGGGCAAGCAGGCGGCGGGCGAAATCCTGGAAGCCGCGGTCGTCGATATCGAGTTCGAGAAGGGTCGTTTCGCCGTGACCGGCACTGACCGCGGCATCGGCATCCTGGACCTCGCGCTGCTGCAGAAGAAGCGCGCGGCGGCTGGTGAATCGGCCACGCTGCTGGATGCGGCGGAGGTCGCGCAAATCCCCGCGCACACCTTCCCCAATGGCTGCCACATCGCCGAGGTGGAAGTGGACCCCGAGACCGGCCTCATCGCCATCCCGCGCTACATCGTCGTGGACGATGTGGGCCATGCGCTGAACCCGCTGATCGTGCGCGGCCAGGTGCATGGTGGCGTGGCACAGGGCGTGGGCCAGGCGATCATGGAGCGCACCGCCTATGACCCCGCCTCGGGCCAGCTGCTCTCGGCGTCGTTCTTGGACTACACGCTGCCGCGCGCGGAGGACCTGCCGGATATCGAGGTGGA